>JAVWBH010000125.1:5701-8143 GCA_036649595.1 Bacteroidales bacterium | reverse complement strand
TATCCTTTATACCAACGTCCGTCTAAACCGGCAGTAATACTCAGGTTATCATTTATTTTATTCTGATATGAACTTAAGAATCCATACCAATCATGCTTGTTCGTTGCCATCGAGAAAATACAAGAAGCTGCACCGGTTTCAGAAGCTCCGTTCTGATCGATAACATAGTCATAATCAAGATAGCCCTCGGGTGTAATCTGAGTCGTTTCATAAGGGCGTCCTGTATTATAATCGTAAGACAACCAGTTTTTATTAGCACCTCTTACACGACGTCCTCCACCATTCGACAGAGAGGCATATAATGAAGTCGAGAGGGATGATTTTTCATCAATCGTCCAGTAATGGTTTAATGAGATCTGAGGTTTATGATATTCGTTGTAACCATAAGGGCCGCCTACCACATCCCCATTAATATAGCCATATCCTGAATTCCAGCGTTTTCCTTGCCAGTTATCACGATAATCCTGAACCGTATGCGCCTGCCCGCGTTGGTTATGCCATTGAGGCGCACCAAAAGCAGTAAAAGCCAGACGATGATTCTCATTAATCAACTTGGATACATTCAAAAAGTAAGACCATCCTACATAATCTGTTCCATAAATATACCCGTCGGCGGCATTACGTGCTCCCGAAAAAGTAACGGCCCAACCATTTTCCATTAACCCGGTAGACATGGTATAAGACATCTTATTTAATCCGTCATTTCCCATACCGTAATAAAATACTCCTCCCCGTTTGGCATCCGTAGTTTTGGTAATGATATTGATGGTACCTCCTGCCGATGATAAAGCAAGTTTTGAAGCACCCAATCCGCGCTGTACCTGCATAAACTGAGTTACATCAGATAATCCGGCCCAGTTTGACCAATATACCTTACCGTTTTCCATCCCGTTAATCGGTACACCATTAATCAATACTCCAATATTATTTGAGTCAAACCCACGCATGTTGATACGGGAGTCACCATAACCACCCCCTGTTTTAGTAGCATATACAGAAGGCGTTTGTTTTAATATTTCAGGAAATTCCTGATTACCCAATCGCTCTTCGAGCACATCAAGTTTAATGTTTGATACCGCAATCGGAGTCATGCGGTCAGTTTTCACGATCGATGCAATTACGTTTATCTCTTTCAGACCAACGGCATCCGACTCAAGTAAAATCGTACCTAAACGTACGTCCTTGTTCAGATTTACATCCATTTCTTTCTCCAGATATCCGACACTGCGGAATTGGAGTTTCACTTTTCCTTCCTTGCCCGATTTCAGCAGGAAATTTCCATCTAAATCTGTCGCTGCCCCGATAGATGTTCCTTTAATAATGACAGTCGCACCGATTAAAGCCTCTTTTGTTTCCGAATCAACAATTTTTCCTGAAACAGTAAATTGGGCCGAGAGTTGTTCTGAGAACAACAAACAAGCCAATAAACAAAAGAGATACGTGATTTTGTTTCTCATACGTTAATTGTATTGATATTATTATGTAATAAATCATCAACACATCGGCCATACTGACCGATTTAATCATCCCCACTCATTTTTTCTTATTTTTTACATTTACTTTTTTTCAGAGCTACATTCGCTCCATTCTTTCCATAAATAACTATCCCATAGATAATTGTGTCAAAAAACCTTTATCCGTATCGAATACTTAGCATAATTTCCTCAAAATTACGTAAAGAGATTAAAGTTGTCATTTCAAAACGATTAAACCTGTAATTTTGTATCAACAAAAAGAGATATACCCTGTTTTACTGTAGGAGGAATGATATCATGCGTAAACTCGTTATTTTCTTTTTTAGTATTCTCATTATAGTCCCATTATTAAGTGTGACTATAAAAAAGGATCTGACATATGACAAATACACATTACAAGATACCTACTCTTATGGAAAAACAGACCGTTCATTTCAATGGAAAAGAATCGACTCGTTATTAACCGAACTGGATTCATTCCAATATCAACATATCACACTGGCAACAATCCGGAATTATAAAAATAAAAACGGGGTTGCACCCTTAATTTCTCCCAATATTCAGGGTAAGTATAATAATCTGACAGATACATTCGGAGTAGAACGTTATCAATCGGTTCCGCTCTATACTACAGATTCGATACCTCAACTACGCCGATATGGCCGGGACGGAGCATTAGCCGCTATATCCGGCGACTCGGGAATGTATTATAAACTAACATTCATGTCGATTTCGGGAGAATGGCTTGTACCGAAAAAATACGTTCATATCATCGGCCCTGTTTTTTTTCGAAAAGCAGTATTTGTTGACCGAAAAAACCAGAACATTGCCACTCTCGAACAAAAAGACAGCGCCTGGTATGTTCGAAGCATGAATCCAGCAACAACCGGCTTAAATAGACCTCCTTTTCAAAAGCCCACACCCAAAGGAATATTTGTTATTCAGGAACAAAAAAACAAAATGGTCT
>JAVWBH010000125.1:0-5691 GCA_036649595.1 Bacteroidales bacterium | reverse complement strand
ATAAGGATGGTACTAATATAGAAGGAGGATTCGCCCCTTATGCAAGCAGGTTTTGTTGCGGAGGGTATATTCACGGTGTTCCGGTTAACTATCCGACAACCGGGATCATAGAATATAGCCCCACGCTCGGTACAACTCCGCGCTCACATATGTGTGTCAGAAATGCCACTTCACATGCCTTGTATATTTACAACTGGGCGAAGCCGGACGACACACTTGTTTTTGTTTTTGATTAATCGCCACCGGCATACCGGTATAAATTTAAACCCAATTTCATGTATAAAAAATTTCTATTTTCCGTCATTCTATGTATTTCATTTTTTGGCAATTTCATCTCTGCATATGCTTCTGAAAAGAAGTTATCACTTAACAGCAAAGAGCTATACAGAGAAATGAACCTCGAGTTTATTAATTACATGGCTTTTTCGCAAGCCATTGAGGGTTACAACAAAATTACCAATCATAAAAAAGATATTCTCACATTGATCGATTTCTCAAAGCCATCGACAGAAGAACGCCTTTATGTTTTGGATCTGAAAAATAAAAAGCTACTTTTCAAAACCCACGTAGCACATGGCCGAAACAGCGGGGCGAATTATGCAACCTCTTTTTCTAATAAAAGCGGATCCTATAAAAGCTCTCTCGGATTCTATCTTACGGCAGAAACGTATCAGGGCAAGAACGGATATTCGCTCAAGCTCGACGGGTTAGAGAACGGCGTAAATGATAAAGCACGCGAACGCGCTATTGTTATTCACGGAGCCGCATATGCCAACCCTGTTTCTGTTAAGAGTGCGGGTAGATTAGGTCGTAGCCTTGGCTGCCCTGCTTTACCTCAAAAGCTTAATAAACCGGTTATAGATACAATCAAAGATGGTTCTGTATTATTCATTTATGCAAAAGATGATACGTATGCCCGCTCAAGCAAATTTATTTCTAATATTCCGGAATGGTTTACCGATAATAAGTCATAACAAATTATCAGTTACGAGGCGCAACGACCCACGCGACTGCCCCCTCAGGATGATTTGGCCGACCATCAGCAAGAAATTTATTCGCGTCCTTCTTATCAGTGAAGGTATTGATATATAATCTGTATTTATTATCTTTCTTAAGGTACTGCACACCTTCTAAACCTTTTCGGGCAAGTGCGGTGATACGGCTCACAGCTTGTGGCTCTGTCGGAAAACTTCCAACAACAATATAATAACGTTTAACAGGTTGTGGCTGAAGAATGGTCTCTTCAACAGGCGAAGTAATATTCGGTTTAAGGTCAGTCTGACTTTCAGAAGAGGCCGATGCCTCCTCCGGCATTTCTGCCGCCGGATTGTCATTTTCAGAGATCACCTCAGAATCATACAAAACAGAATCAGAAGCAACCTGATTATCAGGCTGATCTATTTGTTCTTGGTAATAAGAGAAGTTAGGAACTATTGCTTTCGATAATAAATCAGAAGAGATCATGGAAGCATAGTGTTGTGGTATATTCCCATGTTCTAACGGATGCGAAACCAGCAATAAGCCGGTAATCATGGCTACTACCGCTGTTACCCGGCGAAGCAGTCGCAGATTAACAGGCACCATTACCACATCATTCTCTGCTACTTGAGGTTCTGATTGTAAAACGGGAGTTAAATGGATCGGTTGGAGTGACAGGTCCGAAAATCCGTATAGATTTAAATCAAACAGATTTTGGTGAGCAGGTATAAATTGCAGAGCTCCTTCTTCGTTACAAAAAGTACCCAAAGATCCCATATCCATATTTTCGCCTCTTTGCAATACTAATTGCATTGATTTTGCTTCTGCAAAAGAAATATTTTTTTCCTGCATTAATGAATTTGCTAATAAACCATCATTGTGAGTCAGTGCGGCATTAAAGCCGACAACCTTGCAAGGTGGTATCATCTTGCTATGATTTACAAACTTAGCCTCCTGATTACGAAGCACAAACCCTCCGAATTCCGGAATAATCACACAATCATGAAGGGTCAATAGATACTCAATATGGGATGTCAACAAATTCATATAACGCAAATATACGGATTTTAAGCAAAAGAAACATATGTGACTGCAAATAATTTTCTAATCCTGTTATTTACATTTTCTAATCCATTCTTCAATCATCGGATCTTTAAATCCCAACTCTTTGGCCTTGATAAAATCTTTCCGTGCCGAAACTTTATCATATTGAGCAAATCGCAGACGGGCTCTTACAACATATGCCAGCGGATCTTCAGAACGCAATTCTATCGACCGATTAATATCACTAATTCCTTTAGATAGCTTTCCATCAAGATAATAAACCTCAGCACGTTTTAAGTATAAATCCGCCTGCTTGGGATTTGCCTTGATTACCTGTCCGTACATATCAGCGGCCATAACATAATCGCCCGAGGATTTTAGAAGTGCAGCAATCCCCAACCGGCCCTTTGCACTTGTCTTATTTTCTTTAATCAAACGCTCAAAATCAGTTCGGGCACCTAACGTGTCTCCTTTTTCAAATCGAATAAAGCCGCGGCGGTATAAAGCATCTTCATGATCTTCTTTCAGATACAGAATGGTAGTGTAATCTTCTTCTGCCTTTTCCCACTGTTCTAATTCCGAATATAGCGCAGCTCTGCTGTTTAATAAAGGGATCGATTTCGGAACGATCATCAATGCAGAAGAATAAGCAAGTAACGCATCTTCATATTTTCCTAACTGACGCTGGATTGTACCCAGGTTTGTGAGTAACATGAAGTTTTGAGGATTAGCCGGCTCGAGACGCAATGCGGATTGGAGATATATTTCTGCTTGTTCCACACTATCCGCTTCCAACGCACTGAAAGAACGCTGCACCCATTGATCATAAGGCGTCTGACCAAAAGAGAGCGTAGCTAAAAACAAACCCGACAGGAGAAACTTTATTTTTTTCATTTAAATATATTTATACGACAACAATGTTGTTTAGGCAATTGATTCTGCAAAAGTAATCTATTCCGATTTTCATCAAAGCAAACGATCCTGATAAATAATGAATAAACGATTTTTTGATTACTTTTGTGCCTCGAAAAAAATTCATTATTCGTATTTTATTTACATTTTATATAATCATTACTCATTATGCCTTTAACTCCTCTTATTACAACGGCGGTAAGTGACACAACAGCCCAGCGGGCAACTCTCACTTCTACCGAACAAATCCAGAAATTAGCAACTATGTCCGGAACGGAGATTGTAAGTACCATCCTGGACCAGTTAGTTCGTTTTGGCATGAAGCTGGCTTTAGCTATTACGATTCTTCTTATCGGAAGATGGCTGATTAAAAGAATAGACCGACTGATGTCAAAATTGATGGAAAAGCAAAGCGTAGACTTGTCTTTACGCACTTTCCTCGAAAGTTTAGTTAAAATTGCCCTTAATATCACGTTGGTTATTATGATCATCGGGGTAGTAGGGATCGACACCAGTTCTTTCCTTGCCCTTTTTGCTTCTGCCGGGGTTGCTATCGGTATGGCTTTAAGCGGAACATTACAAAACTTTGCGGGTGGAGTGATAATTTTGCTCTTCAAACCTTATAAAGTAGGTGATTTTATCGAAGCACAAGGACAAACCGGTACCGTTAAACAGATTCAGATCATCAGTACCGTATTAAATACGGTAGATAATAAAGTGATCATTATCCCGAATGGTTCTTTGTCTACAGGTATTATAAACAACTACTCAAAAGAAGGCGTACGCCGTATCGACTGGACTTTTGGCATTGCATACGGAGACAATTATGACAATGCACGCGAATTAATTCTGAAAATGCTAAATGAAGACAACCGCGTATTCCAGTCACCTGCCCCTTTCGTCGCATTAAGCAGTTTGGGCGATAGTTCGGTTAATATCGTTGTTCGCGCCTGGGCTAACCTGGAAGATTATTGGGACATTTATTTCGGAATGAACGAAAAAGTATATAAAGAATTCCCTAAACGCAACCTGAATATACCATTCCCTCAGATGGATGTTCATGTTCATCAGGCAAAAGACTGATAATTAAAAAATACAATCCTGACAATTGTCAATAAGAGCCGATTCTACACAATAGAGTCGGCTCTTATTTTTTGCATAAATAAAGATTTTGTTATAATATTTTTAGTATACCTCCTTTATTCATGGGAAAAATGGTTTCATTTTAGTATCTTTACAGAATTAGGAAAAGTAAAAAATAAAATCTAATGATTAGCGAATGGAACTATCATACTTTAACACCCGAACAAACTGAACTACGTGATCATCTGGCCGCCGAACTGGCAATCAGTCCGGCCATTTGCAATCTGCTGATTCAACGTAACATTACTACAGTAATGGAGGCTAAAAAATTCTTTCGCCCGCAACTGTCCGATTTATATGACCCTTTTTTGATGAAGGACATGGATAAAGCAGTAGAGCGACTGAATCTGGCAATGGGTAGAAAAGAAAAAATATTAATTTACGGCGATTATGATGTAGACGGCACAACAGCCGTTTCACTGGTATATAAATTTTTGCGTACCTTTTATACTCAACTCGATTATTATATTCCCGACCGGTATGATGAAGGCTACGGTATCTCAACCAAAGGGATCGATTATGCCCGTGAAAATGACATTACGCTTGTAATAGCTCTTGACTGCGGCATTAAAGCGATAGAAAAGGTTACCTATGCCAAAGAAAAAGGTATTGATTTCATTATTTGCGATCATCACATGCCTGATGATGAACTTCCTCCTGCCGTAGCAATCCTTGATCCCAAACGAAAAGATGCCAGTTATCCGTACCCGCACCTTTCGGGATGTGGAGTGGGATTTAAGTTCATGCAGGGTTTTGCCATAAACAACGGCCTTGACATGCAGCAACATCTTTTCCCGCTACTGGACCTTGTTGCGGTAAGTATAGCTTCCGATATCGTACCCATAACCGATGAAAACCGGATTCTGGCCTATCACGGCCTAAAGCAACTCAACACAAACCCCGGAATCGGATTACAGGGCATTATTGAACTGTGCGGATTACGGGATAAAGAAATTACCATTTCCGACATCGTATTTAAAATCGGACCCCGCATCAATGCGTCGGGCCGTATGATGTGCGGTAAAGAAGCGGTTGATTTGTTAACGGCCAGAGACTGGAAAGTAGCACGCGAAAAAAGCGAACATATCAATCAATATAATGAAAACCGGAAAGAACTCGACAAAAAAATTACCGACGAGGCAAATGCTATAATTTCCGAACTCGAAGGATTCGAAAATCACAAATCGATTGTCGTTTATGATGCTTGTTGGCATAAAGGTGTCATCGGCATCGTAGCATCGCGCCTGACCGAGCTGTATTATCGCCCGGCTGTGGTATTGACCTTATCCAACGGATTGGCTACCGGGTCAGCCCGATCAGTGCAAGGGTTTGATGTTTACAAAGCGATCGAATCTTGTCGCGATATTATTGAAAATTTCGGAGGGCATACTTATGCGGCCGGTCTTTCTTTAAAAGTAGAAAACATCCCTGAATTCATGAGGCGTTTTGAAGCATTTGTTTCGGATAATATTTTACCCGACCAAACGGTCCCTCAGAACGAAATTGACATTACACTTGATTTCAAAGACATTACACCGAAATTTTTCCGCTGGCTTAAACAGCTGAACCCATTCGGACCCGGCAATCCTAAACCGGTCTTTTCAACCAGAAGAG
>JAVWBH010000124.1:0-8215 GCA_036649595.1 Bacteroidales bacterium | reverse complement strand
CCGAGGCTATGTTGCGAATATTACCTCTCAATATCCGCTTGGCAAATATATTTTTGCCGGAATTAATATGGAGGCACTCTATAAGACTAAATTAGAGCAATTAAAAAAAATCAAAACCTCAGACAGCAAACTAAAACAAACGAAACCCAATCATTAACCCGACTCCATCTGATTAAAATATTTTAATCACACCCCGTGCGTTTAAACTATTTTTTAGATTTTAATTCTAAACATACCGCGATATTATTAATTATTTTTATTTTTGCATCCTATAAACGGGATGTAAAATAAAGTTGTATGTATTTATATACATATAGCATGTAAATATTTTAATATAATAATATCATGTGTGGAATTGTTGGTTATTTAGGGTTTCGTGAAGCCTCACCTATTCTGATAAAAGGACTTAAACGACTTGAATATAGAGGTTATGACAGTGCAGGCGTTGCACTGATAAATTCAGATTTTGAATTAAATATTTATAAAGCAAAAGGAAAGGTTTCTGATCTTGAAGCGGTTATGCAAAACAAAGACATAACCGGCCAGTTAGGTATAGCTCATACCCGCTGGGCTACTCACGGAGAGCCGAATCAGGTTAATGCGCATCCTCATTTTTCCGAATCAGGAAATATCGCAGTGGTTCATAACGGAATCATCGAAAATTATGCAACTCTGAAAGAAAAACTTATCAAAGAAGGTATTTGCTTTAAAAGTACAACAGACACGGAAGTACTCGTTCAACTAATTGAATACCTTCGCAATAAACACAACCTGTCTTTACAACAAGCGGTTCAGTTGGCCCTGACTAAAGTAGCGGGGGCTTACGCCATCGTTGTAGTAGAAAAAGGAAATCCTGATTTAATGATTGCCGCCAGAAAAAGCAGTCCGTTGGTAATCGGAATCGGAGAAAATGAGTTTTTTGTTGCGTCGGATGCTTCTCCGATTGTAGAATACACCAATAAAGTGGTATATCTGGAAGATGAAGAGATTGCCATCCTTCAGAAAGGAGAAGAATTACGGGTTATCAACCTGCATAATACGGAAATCATTCCGGTTATCAGCGAATTGGATTTATCGCTAGAAGCTATTGAAAAAGGCGGTTACCCACATTTTATGCTGAAAGAAATTTTCGAACAGCCCAATACACTTCGTAACTGCATGAGCGGCCGTTTATATCCCGAAACGGGGGATGTTGTTTTGTCGGGAGTAAAAGAGAATCTGGAAAAATTCAAAAATGCCCGCCGAATCATATTCGTTGCTTGTGGAACCAGTTGGCATGCCGCATTAATCGGAGAGCATTTGATTGAAACTTTTTGCCGTATTCCGGTTGAAGTAGAATATGCTTCTGAATTCCGTTATCGTAATCCGGTCATTTATCCGGACGACATTGTAATCGCCCTTTCTCAATCCGGAGAGACCGCCGATACCCTGGCCGCCATTGAAATGGCCAAAAAAGCAGGTGCTTTCATTTATGGTATTTGCAATGCCGTAGGATCTTCGATTCCGCGTACTACTCATTCGGGGTCTTATATCCATGTAGGCCCTGAGATCGGGGTTGCTTCTACCAAAGCGTTTACGGGGCAGGTTTCCGTTCTTACCATGCTCGCCCTTACGCTTGCCAAAGCACGGAATACCCAACACCCGGAACAAGCTAAAAACATGGTAAAAGAGTTAACCCACATACCGGAGCTGCTTGAGAGAACACTGCTTCTGAATGAACAGGTTGCTGATATTGCCAAAATATTTACATATGCCCGGAATTTTATCTATTTAGGGAGGGGATTTAGCTATCCGGTCGCTTTAGAAGGCGCTTTAAAGCTAAAAGAAATTTCATACATTCATGCCGAAGGATATCCGGCGGCCGAAATGAAACATGGCCCGATCGCCTTGATTGACGCGGAAATGCCCGTAGTGGTAATAGCCACCCATAACGGCATGTATGAAAAAGTAATTAGCAATATTCAGGAAATAAAATCCCGCCAGGGTAAAGTTATTGCCATCGTAACAGAAGGAGATACAACCGTACGTGAGATGGCTGATTATTGTATCGAAGTGCCATACGCAAGCGAATTCCTCGATCCGATTATCTGCTCCGTTCCTCTTCAGTTACTCTCTTATCACATTGCCGTATGTAAAGGGAAGGATGTTGATCAGCCACGAAATTTAGCAAAATCTGTTACAGTAGAATAAATATATATATTTTACCTTAAGAAAACCGTCAAAAGAAATTCTCTTGACGGTTTTCTTATAGATACAGCCGTCATATATTTAATTTTACCGATGGGAATGTAAGTGTGAAATATATTTATTCTTAAATTTGCATTTTTAGAAGCTTCCTCAGCTTCTTTTCTGAATAATCATCAAGCTATATAGCATCATAGAAATTATGACAACGAACGAATCATTCGAAGAAATTGAAAAAAAGAGCCTCAATTTTATTGAACAGGCTATTGAGAACGACTTGAAAGAGGGTAAAAATAACGGACGTGTTCATACGCGTTTTCCACCTGAACCAAATGGTTACCTACATATCGGTCACGCGAAGGCTATCTGTATGGACTTCGGCGTTGCCCAAAAATATAATGGAAAATGTAATCTACGTTTCGACGATACGAATCCGGTGAAGGAAGATACGGAATATGTAGATGCAATTATGGAAGATATTCATTGGTTGGGATTTGATTGGGAAGACCGCCTTTTCTATGCATCTGACTATTTCCCTAAATTATGGGACTTCGCAGAAGAAATGATTCGCCGTGGTCATGCTTATGTTGATGAGCAATCGGCAGAGGAAATCGCAAAACAGAAAGGTACACCGACTCAGCCAGGTACGGAAAGCCCATTCCGTAACCGTCCGGTAGAAGAGAGCCTTGACTTATTCCGCCGTATGAATACGGGCGAGTTTGAAGAAGGTTCTATGATTCTGCGTGCTAAAATCGATATGGCCTCGCCAAATATGCATTTCCGCGATCCAATCATGTACCGCATTATCAAGCATCCGCATCACCGCACCGGTAATCAGTGGAACGCTTATCCGATGTATGATTTCGCTCACGGACAATCAGATTATTTCGAAGGGATTACTCACTCAATCTGTACGCTCGAATTTGAAGTACACCGTCCGCTATACGATTGGTTTGCAACAGAATTGGCTAATGGCGGAGAGTACAAACCACGCCAGATGGAATTCAACCGTCTGAACATGACATACACCATGATGAGCAAACGTAAATTGCTTCAATTGGTACAAGAAGGATTGGTACGCGGCTGGGACGACCCACGCATGCCTACGATCTGCGGTCTGCGTCGCCGGGGATATACACCAGAGTCTATCCGCAACTTTATCAATCGTATCGGTTATACAAAGTATGACGGAATGATTGACGTATCGTTGCTTGAGCATAGCATCCGCGAAGATCTTAACAAGAACGCGATGCGTATTTCGGGTGTTATCGACCCGGTTAAACTAATTATCACAAACTATCCGGAAGGACAGGTTGAGATGATGCCGATCGAAAATAATCCGGAAAAACCGGAAGAAGGAACACACGAAATTCCTTTCACCCGCGAATTATATATTGAGCGTGAAGACTTTATGGAAAACGCCTCTAAAAAATTCTTCCGTCTTACATTGGATAAAGAAGTTCGCCTGAAAGGAGCTTATATTATCAAATGTACCGGCATCAAGAAAAATGAGGAAGGCGTAATTGAAGAAATTTACGCTGAATATGACGCTGACACAAAAACCGGTCTGCCAGGAAGCAGCCGTAAAGTGAAAGGAACTTTACACTGGGTATCTGCCAGCCATAGCGTTCCGGCAGAAGTACGTCTGTACAATCGCCTGTTTACAGTAGAAGATCCTTCGGGAGCTACAGATGTTGACTTCCGCTCACTTTTAAATCCTGAATCGGAAGTGATCATTACGAATGCCCGTATAGAGCCATTCGTTAAAGAAGTTGCCAAACCGGGAACTAAATTCCAATTCCAACGTATCGGATACTTCTGTGTTGATACGGATTCAACAGACGATAAACTAATTTTCAACCGGACTGTTTCTTTAAAAGATTCGGGTAAAAATTAATTACGATAAAATAACTGCATCACCACAAAACCATTTATGCAGTGAAGCAATATGGTTTTGTGGTTTTTTCATGATAATATTCCTTTTATGGACCAATCCCTCAAACAACTGGTTAGAAAATACGAAGAAATGATCGGACAGGAGAAAAGTGTTTACTTTGATGCTGACCAGATTGAGGCTATTGCTTATTCTTTCGAGAGCAAAGAAGACTTTGCCGAAGCACTCAATGTTATCAATTACGGTTTGACACTCCATCCGGGCAATACCACTTTGTGTTTATGTAAAGCTAAATATCTGCTGTTTCTTGATTATACGGAAGAGGCAGGCAAACTGATTCCTTTGTTACCGGAGGAGTCGGAAGAAGCATTGCTCGTTCGGATCGAATATCAATTTGCCCGTGGTGAATTCGATTTGGGATTTGCTTTAATAAACAAGCAATTACACGCTTCGGATCTCAGCTGGGAGTTTTCGCTGGATGTGGTAAACATTCTTTGGGGTTACGCTACTTATAATCAAATAATTGAATTCATCCTGAAAGCGCTTGAAAAGCTTCCTGAAAACCGGGAACTTTTAAGTGAACTTGCCGCCATTTATCAAGACAACCAGGAGGAAGAGAAATCAATAGAAATTTATAACCGCCTTTTAGACCAGGATCCTTTCCAACCCGAAATATGGAAAGAGCTTGCGAAAGCGCATTCTTTGCAGAAAGATTTTCTCAAAGCAATTGAAGCTTGCGATTTCGCTCTTGCCATCAATGGAGATAACGAGGAGATCCTTTGCTATAAAGGGTATTGCCAATATGATTTAGGCGATTTCAAAGGTGCATTGGAAACCTTTAAGGACTACGAGCAGATTTGCGCCGACAAAAGCACGGCCTATGAATTCATTTCTGATTGTTATACTAAAATGGAAATGACTTCGGACGCCATCAGCTACTTATACAAAGCGCTCGAACTGAAACCGGATAATTTACATTTGCTGTACCAGATTGCTTTCTGCTACCAGGATATGGGAAATACTCCGATGGCAAAAGAATTCTTACAAAAAGGACTCGCGATCGACAACAATCAGATCGAATACCATGCATTATTAGCCGAACTATTAATGCAGGAAGAGAATTATGAAGAATCGTTTAAAGAATATCTGCAAGCATCTCTTCTGGAACCTGAAAATGTGGAGCTTCTGGCTTCCTTAGGCGATTTATGCGAACGAATGGACCGCATGGAAGAGGCCGTAGGATTCTACGAAAAAGCACATGAGAAGAAAAAATATGATGTAAAAATCCTATTTCGCCTTCTGTTGGGCTATTATGCCATCAATCAACCGAACAAAGCATTACAGCTATCAGATGAAATAAGTGCTCTTACAGAGAAAATCAATGAAGACGAAACGGATCTGACCGAAGACGAAAAGAAGGAAATCGAAGAAGCAACCCAGATGGTAGAAACCATCAAAAAATTGCTTCAGGAAATAATGGAAAATAAAATCTGAAGAAAAAATCACTATTTACATGAAGAGAACCTTAAAAGATTATGCGGTACTCCTACTCAAAGGAATAGGAATGGGTGCCGCCGACGTAGTGCCGGGTGTATCAGGTGGTACAATTGCGTTTATCGTAGGCATCTATGAAGAACTGATCAATTCGATCAAAAGTATCAACATGAATTCATTGCGCCTACTGTTCACTTTCCATCTGAAAGAGTTCTGGAAAGCTGTAAATGGAAATTTCTTATTGAGCGTGGTGAGCGGGATATTAATCAGTATTTTTTCATTGGCGAAATTGATTACTTACCTGCTGGAGAATCATCCGGTAATGGTATGGGCCTTCTTTTTCGGATTGGTACTGGCTTCTACCTATGTAGTAAGTAAACGCATCCGGAAATTCTCATTATCCAGATGGATCACATTCTTAGCAGGCGCTGTTGCCGCATATTTTATTACGGTAGCCACCCCTGCCAGCACTCCTGAAGGACTATGGTTTATTTTTATCAGCGGTGCGATCGCTATCTGCGCCATGATCCTGCCCGGAATCTCAGGAAGCTTTATCCTGGTATTGCTTGGAAAATATTTTTACATCATGAGCGCGGTAAAAAGCCTGAACATTCCGATCATCATCACATTTGCCTGTGGTGCCGCAATCGGGATTATCTCTTTTTCAAACGTACTATCCTGGCTACTAAAAAAATACCACGACCTGACAATTGCATTATTAGCGGGATTCATGCTCGGATCGCTGAATAAGGTATGGCCATGGAAAGAGACTCTTGAAACCTATATCGACAGCCATGGCGTTACACGCCCGCTGATTGAAGCAAATATCGCGCCAAATGTATATGTATGGCAAGGAGCGTTATTAATGGTTTTCGGGTTTGCTCTGGTGGTGATTCTGGAAAAGATATCAGATCGTCAAGCTGCACATTAACTGTATCTACAATAAAAAAAACCGTTATAAAGGATTTTCTTTATAACGGTTTTTTTATGCTTACCCCCCCAAAAACAGCAAACTGAATCCGGACAAATGTGTTATATATAACAAACAGAATCCTATCATCAACACAAAAAGTATGAATACAGTAGATATCCATTTTCTGATCGGAGCTATTATTGTCATATCCTCGGCACTGGTATTTTACACAATCGGAGTATGGGGAGAAAGGATACAAGGCGGCTTACGCAGATGGCATCTGGCGTTCTTTACCCTCGGGCTTATATGCGATGCAGTAGGAACCAGCTTAATGGAACACATTGCCAAACTGACACATCAGCACAATAGCCTGCATACGATTACCGGCTTCATCGCCATATCATTAATGCTGATTCACGCAGCCTGGGCTTACTGGACCTATTTCCGCGGTTCGGCAGCCGCCAAACGCCATTTCAGTCGTTTCAGCGTGCTCGTTTGGCTAATCTGGCTGATACCCTACTTTATCGGAATGGCGATCGGCATGAAAATGCATCCATAAACGATCCGAAAAGAAGATCTGAATAACAAAAAGCCCCTCAAAACCTTGACTTGGTTTTAAGGGGCTTTCGATATTATTTTAAAATTCCGATAACCAGTTAATCAATATCAATGGCTACCATCAAGGTGTCTTTTTTAATCTTCTCACCCACTTCGACTCCGATTTTTTTGATGACACCATCAAACGGAGAGCGTACGCGATTTTCCATCTTCATTGCCTCGTGAATCAATAAAAGGTCTCCTTTTTTAACACGTTGGCCTTCTTTGATATCAATACGAACAATTGTACCCGGAAGATGAGCTTTCAATTCGCCCGGAACAGGATTCACCCAGAATCTCCGGTTCTGAAACTTCTTCGTCAGCGTTGTGTTATAATAGCGGGCCAACACAACAAACGGAACCAGTTCTTTTTTATTATTTTCCATGATTGATCGCTTTTTTAATTAGAACGGAGGTAGTCCATGCTTTTTAGCCGGACGCATCTCTTCTTTATTTTTTGACAAAGCGAGCGCATGAAGAACATACGAACGAGTCTCTGCCGGATGGATTACCGTATCGATAAATCCTTTGGCAGCAGCTACATACGGATTGGCAAATTTATCAATGTATTCTTGAACCTTCTGATCGCGCATAGCCTGAGGATCAGCGGCTTCTTTTATTTCTTTAGCAAAAATAATGTTTGCAGCTCCTTCCGGACCCATTACCGCAATTTCTGCTGTCGGCCATGCAAAAACGAAATCGGCGCCCAAATGGCGGGAGTTCATCGCAATATATCCGCCACCATAAGCTTTACGTAAAATCACCGTAATCTTCGGCACTGTGGCTTCCGAATAAGCATATAACATTTTTGCCCCGTGACGGATCACGCCGGCATGCTCCTGATCAACACCAGGCAAATAGCCAGGCATATCTTCTAATGTTACAATCGGAATATTAAACGAGTCACAATAACGAATAAACCGAGCTGCTTTACAAGCTGAATCAATATCTAAAACCCCGGCAAGAACCATCGGCTGATTTGCCACAAATCCGACCGTTTCTCCGCCCATACGGCCGAAACCAATCACAATATTTGCGGCCCACATCTCCTGTACTTCCGTAAATTCAGAATTATCCGCAATAGCGCGAATTACAGTCCGTACATCATACGGCTGATGCGGATCAGACGGGAT
>JAVWBH010000123.1:0-8271 GCA_036649595.1 Bacteroidales bacterium | reverse complement strand
AAATTACTTTTCATTTGAATATATCGATTTTTCGCGCAAACGACGCACCTCCTGCTCTTCCAGGAAATTCGAAACATGTTCTACTCGCGATTTTGTAATAGCCACTCGTCCGGATCGTACAAACTGCAGCACGCCATATTGATTTAAATCATCAAATAACGCCTGCGTTTCCTGACAATGCCCCGACTTCTCTATTACCGTAAAAGCCTGGTTCATTTCCAAAATACGGGCATTATGCTGCCGTACCATTGCTTCAAAGTCTGAGCTTTCCAACAATTTGGCGGTATTAACCTTATATAGCGCTATCTCCTGATATACAATCTCATCATCCGTATAATAGAATGCCTTGATCACATCAATTCGTTTTTCTATCTGGCGGACCACCTTTTCAATAGATGCCCGCGAAGTGCGGCAAGCAATTGTAAACTTATGTATTCCCTCAATAGCAGAAGCCGATACAGACAAACTCCAGATATTCAAATTGCGACGGGTAAAAATAATTGAAACCTGATTCAATAATCCCACCTGATTTTCAGAGTAAACGGTTACGGTATATAATGTATTCTCTTCCATATCTCAATACCATTCATTTGTATTCAACATCATTTTCGAAACACATTTCCCTCCGGGAATCATCGGAAAAACCATGCCTTTTTCAATCACACTCACCTCCAGTAAGAATGGCTGATTATCTGCCAACATCTCCTCTATCGCATTATTCAACTGATCGCGCTCCGTTACTTTTCTGCCTTTAATACCATATGCGGCAGCCAGCTGAACGAAATCAGGGTTATTCATTGTCGTTTCAGAATAACGCTCATCAAAAAACAATTCCTGCCATTGACGCACCATTCCCAGTCGGCTATTATTTAAGATAATAATCTTAACCCCGGTCTTTTCCTGTAATATGGTACCCAACTCCTGTAATGTCATCTGAATGCCGCCATCACCGGTAAAGAAACAAACCGTACGATCGGGTGCTGCGATCTTAGCTCCGATAGCTGCGGGCAACCCGAATCCCATCGTACCTAAACCTCCTGACGTAATCAGGCTACGGGTGTGGCAAAATTTAGAATAACGGGCTCCCATCATCTGATTTTGCCCCACATCTGTTACAACAACAGCTCTATGTCCGGTTGCGTCAGAAATCCGCGCTACCACTTCACCCATCGTAAGATCTTTGCCGGAAGGATTCGTTTCAGGCAATATAACCCGTTCTTCTTCAATCGCATTACACAGATCAAATTCCGCACTCCAGGCAGCATGATTGTTTGTATCGACCAATGGAAGCAAAGCTTCCAAAACGGCTTTGGCATCCCCTAAAACCCCGAGGTCGGCAGCTACATTCTTACCTATTTCGGAAGGATCAATATCGATATGAATCACTTTTGCCTGGCGCGCATAGGTATTGATATCACTGGTTACGCGGTCGTCAAAACGCATTCCTACAGCAATCAGAAGATCACATTCATTTGTTTTTTTATTCGGCCCCAGATTACCATGCATCCCTACCATCCCTTTATTCAAAGAGAAATCCGAGGGCAATGCGGATAACCCTAATAAGGTAGAGGCTGCGGGGATAGTTGTCTTCTCAAGAAAAGCTGTCAGCTGAGACTCAGCATGACTCAACAAAATACCCTGCCCAAAAATCAAGAACGGTTTACGCGCCCGATTAATCATATGTGCAGCCTCTTGCAGTGTTTCTTCAGAAGCAACCGGCACCGGCTCATAACTACGTATATATTTACACGGATGATAATCGAACGTGAGTGTTCCTATCTGTGCTGTTTTTGGCAGATCGAGAACTACAGGGCCGGGACGGCCGCTCCGTGCAATATAGAAGGCACGCGCTACCGCTTCGGGAATCTCAGCGGCATTTCTGATCTGATAGCTCCATTTCGTAATGGGCAATGTTATGCCCAGCACATCTGTTTCTTGAAAAGCATCTGTTCCAAGCAAAGAAGAAGGAACTTGCCCGGTAATAACGACCAACGGGGTCGAGTCGACCATCGCATCTGCAATACCTGTAATTGCATTCGTAGCCCCGGGACCGGAGGTAACAATCACGACTCCCGGTTTTCCGCAAACGCGGGCATACCCCTGAGCAGCATGTAAAGCACCCTGTTCATGACGTACCAAAATATGTTTTATCTGATCACGGTAATCATATAATTGATCAAAAACCGGCATGATCTGACCACCCGGATATCCAAAGATCGTCTCTACATTTTCTGCGATCAGCGATTTGATCAATGCTTCCGAACCTGTTATTGTTTCCATATTTTTCCTTTTTGCAGGTTAAATCATACGAATAGCCCCTTTGTCTGCCGAACTTACCATTTTAGCATATGCCTTTAATGCTTTAGAGACAATCCGGTTTCGTTGGTTCGGTGTAAAAGATTCTTCCCCCCGATCCATCTCTTCAGCTCTTCTGTGAGCCAGCTCTTCATCACTGATCAACACATTGATTGATCTTTTAGCGATATCTATTTCAATAATATCATTATTGCGAACGAGCGCAACATTGCCGCCGGCAGCAGCTTCCGGAGATATATGGCCGATTGAAAGGCCAGAAGTTCCTCCCGAAAAACGGCCGTCCGTAATTAAAGCACATGCTTTTCCGAGATGGCGAGATTTTATATAAGAGGTCGGATAAAGCATCTCCTGCATTCCCGGCCCTCCTTTGGGCCCTTCATACAGAATAACCACTACGTCTCCGCTTTGTACAGATCCGTTTAGAATTCCTTCACAAGCATCTTCCTGCGACTGAAATACTTTCGCCGTTCCTTTAAAATTAAATATCGAAGGATCAACACCGGCAGTTTTCACAACACATCCGTCTATGGCTATATTCCCGCGTAAAACCGCGAGGCCTCCGTCTTTGACATACGCATGCTCCATATCGCGGATACATCCGCTGCTACGATCTTCATCCAATGACTCATAAAAAGTTTCCTGAGATCCCAACCGCAAATTAAACTGATTAGCCGGAGCCGACGCCCATAACTCCCGGGCATCCGACGTGACCTTTTCACTTGTCAGGCTATATTTGTCGATCGCCTCTCCAAGAGTCAACCCGTCGGTGCGAGGCACATTCCGATCAATCAGCCCCCCTTTGTCGAGTTCTCCGACAATAGATAAGATCCCCCCTGCCCGATTCACATCCTGCATATGATAAACAGGCGAGTTAGGCGCAACCTTACTCAGAACAGGTGTCTTGAGAGATAACTGATGAATATCTTCCATCGTAAAATCAACCTCAGCTTCATGTGCGATTGCCAACAAATGCAAGATTGTATTGGTAGATCCGCCCATCGCGATATCAAGTGTCATCGAGTTCAAAAAAGATTCGCGCGTAGCAATCGAACGGGGCAACACAGAATCATCTCCATCACGATAATATTTATATGTATTTTCAACAATCTGTTTTGCGGCTTTCTCAAACAGTCGCTCTCTGTTTTTATGAGTAGCTAAAATCGTACCATTCCCGGGCAAAGCCATTCCTAAAACTTCGTTAAGGCAATTCATCGAGTTGGCGGTAAACATGCCGGAACAGCAACCGCAAGAAGGACAAGCATTCCGTTCTACGGCATTCACCATTTCATCCGATACCGAATCATCAGCAGCCTGTACCATCGCATCAATCAAATCGAGCTTTTTCCCGTCTAAATCTCCGGCTTCCATCGGACCACCCGATACAAAAACTGCCGGTATATTCAATCGCATCGCGGCCATTAACATTCCCGGAGTAATTTTATCACAGTTGCTGATACATACCATAGCATCCGCTTTATGTGCATTTACCATATATTCGACACTATCGGCAATTAAATCGCGCGAAGGCAAAGAATATAACATTCCATCATGCCCCATGGCAATCCCGTCATCGATGGCGATCGTATTGAATTCTGCAGCAAAGCAGCCCAGCTCTTCGATCTTTGACTTAACGAACTGACCTATTTCATGCAAGTGAACGTGTCCCGGCACAAATTGTGTAAAAGAATTTACAATGGCAATCACCGGCTTCCCGATCATTTCTTCTTTCATGCCATTGGCCCGCCATAATGCTCTCGCTCCGGCCATGCGGCGTCCTTGCGTACTTTGTGCGCTCCGTAACGTATGCTTCATCTGA
Source organism: Bacteroidales bacterium (assembly GCA_036649595.1). Lineage (GTDB taxonomy): Bacteria > Bacteroidota > Bacteroidia > Bacteroidales > JAUNSR01 > JAUNSR01. Next base: position 4,139 of record JAVWBH010000123.1, on the reverse strand, counting down.
ATCGGTTTAAAAAACAGAAGCCTTTCTCTGCAAACAGAGAAAGGCTTCACATAATAAGTTATTTCAAATTATACTACATATCCATATACAGCCTTCCTCAGTTCTTTGTCATGACGACCAGAACAGTAATTAAAGAAATGACCACATTTAAATATGAATAAATAGATACCATTTTTGGTTATTTTTATTTGTATGGCACAAATGTAATCAGCCATATCTTACCATCCAAATTATTTTGCAATATTTTTTCAGTAATTTATTGCATTTTACTACTAAAACAACCCTTTTACTTACAATAAATCAGATACTTTAAAGAAGATACCCTCTCTACCGTTTATCCAAGTCATTATAAAGACATTGCAAAAAGGCTTTTCCTTCTTTTTCGAGCTCATTTGCAACCCTTGTCTGATGGATTATAGATTGATTCGAAGCACAATCATAAACAAATATTGATGAATCTTTCAAAATACCAAAACCGTCTTTAAATGTATAATAAGCAAACGGACGATTTGTAGCATTCATCATATCTTTGCTAAAAACAAAATCGTCATATGGCAGATTCATCTGCCGCAACAAGGTGGCGGCTAAATCAATCTGCGAACCATATACTTCTATCGGTCGCGGAGTTCTTATAGCACCGCCGGTCCAGATCATCGGAATATGATAGCGGGCCGGTTCGGAAATAGAAATCGTTGCCGGATAATGCATCGCATGATCAGGCAATAAAACAACCAATGTATTATCCCATAACGGAGACGCTTTCAGCTCATCAATAAATACACCCAGACAGCTATCGGTATAGGCAACTGAATTCAGATAAGGATCATCAAACCTATGCGTAGGAACATCAAACGGCTCATGGCTGCTTAATGTCAGAAACATCTTCATAAAAGGTTGCGCACTTTGTTTTTTGATCGCCTCAGACAAATAACGAAATGTTTTCTCATCATTCACTCCCCATTTAGACAACCGGTCGCTTACCGGAAAATCCTTGTCTGCCGTAATCTTATCAAAACCCGCACTGATAAAGTAACTCCGCATATTCGTAAAATCGGCGTCGCCCCCGTAAATAAACTCAAGATCATATCCTTCTTTCTTTAAGGACCCGGAAATAGATGGCAATGATTGTGTTTTTGCCGGATATTTCATTATTGAAGTGGAAGGCTGAGCGGGATAGCCACTTAATATAGATACCAACCCGCGATCCGTACGGAAACTATTGGCATAAAAATTTGTAAATCCGATTCCTTCCTGATAAAGCCGGTTCATGGTAGGAGCCACATTCGGCAATCCGCCCAGCGGCTCGATTATTTTTCCGGAAAAACTCTCCAGCACAATCATTATCACATTCGGGCGCTCCATCGTCAACAACGAATCTTCAGCTACGGACGTATGCTTATCAAGTAAAGAAACAAATACTTGTTCCGCTTCCTGATTATCCATAAACCGGTATTGAGAACCAAATTCACCCTCTTTTGTCAAAGAGGTCATCAAACTAAACATCGGATTTATCGCAGCATGATTCAATAACATATTCGTACTATGATACACTTTGCCTACATTCATGGTCGATACGGAGAATCCGCCGCGTATCGGAATAAACAATATCCCCAATACCAGTAATAGCCCGAACGAATATATGATACGCTTCTTTTCCGGAAAAGAGGATTCAACCCCTCCTGCCACAATTCGCTTCATCAACTTATTCAATAAATACCACACAAGCATCATCATAAGAGGCATTATAAACATCATTAGCACAGGAACACTCGCAGCCGCATTGGCCGGTGATTTCAAGTAAAACAACGGAGTCGAATCAAGCCTGAACCCCCAGTAAGAATAGAGTTCAAGGTCAGACACGAAAATTACCGCGATGACCAGATTGATAATCATAAAATACGCATTCAAGGCTTTTCCAAACCACACACCCTGCTTCCATACAGACAGCAAGGTCATAATGACCGGTATAACCGTGAGGTATCCCGCCATCGAAAGATCCAGCGGCAAACCGTGATAGATCACATTCATCCATTCGCTTATTGAGCTACCACCATATAAATTATAATGATAAAGCATAAACAGGGGTTTTTGGATAGCAAAAACACAAATAAAGCCCAGATAAATCTTTAATAAAATGTAAAGCTTATTCTTCATTTTGGTTATTTTCTTTCTGCAAACTTACCAAATCTGCTACATATGCCCATACAAAAGCGTCTTCTTTTGCTAAATTGTCAAAAAAGACTCATCTTTGTAACGGGATCATCAAAACAAGAAAAAGGGAAATTCTGCCCAAAGTGATTGAATCCGGCAATATCAAACCGGAAATTATATCCGCTCACATTATTCAAATATATTCAGATGAAAAAAACATTATTATCTGTACTTTTAATAACAAGTATGACTGTATCTGCTGCAAATCCGTTTTACGGAAAGTATAAAACGCCGCATGAGACCGTACCGTTTACTGAAATCAAAATAGAGCATTACATGCCCGCTTTTGAAGAAGGTATCCGCCAGGCTGATGCGGAAATTAACGCGATTGTACGTAACCGCGCTATGCCCGATTTTGACAATACAATCGTGGCCCTTGAGAATGCAGGTAAACTGCTGGATAAAGTAAGTAACGTATTCTACAATTTGTTGAGTTCTGAAAGCAATGACGAGATGATGGATCTTTCTCAGAAAATCCAGCCGATGCTTTCTGAACATGGCAATAACATCATCCTGAACGCGGCTCTGTTTAACCGTGTAAAACAGGTTTATGATAATCAGGATAAATTCAACCTGAACGCCGAGCAAAAACAACTGCTGAAAAAGACATACGAAAGTTTCGAATCAAGCGGTGCGACATTAAACGATGCCGATAAAGAAACTTACCGTACACTTTCGCAGGAGCTAGGTCAGCTGACTCTGATGTTTGGCCAGAATGCATTAAAAGCAACCAATGCCTTTGAAATGGTTCTAACAGAAGAAGAAACAGCCGGCCTGCCGGAAGGATTCAAAGAAGCCGCTGCCCTAAGTGCAAAACAGAAAGGCAAAGAAGGTTACCTGATCACTCTTTCTGCAACAAGCTATGTGCCGTTTATGAAATATTCTTCTCGCCGTGATCTGCGTGAGAAAATTTATCGTGCTTATACATCTCGTTGCGTAGGAGGTGAATACGACAATACGGAAATCATCCGCAAAATCGCTGCTACCCGTTTGGCTATTGCTCAGCTAATGGGTAAACAGAATTATGCCGAGCAGGCGCTTAACAAGCGTATGGCGAAAAAAGAAGAAAACGTAAATAACCTGATGAATGAATTGTTGACGGCATATCGTCCGACAGCACTTCAGGAAATCAAGGAGATTCAGGGATTCGCGATCGGTATGGAAGGAAAACAGATCGAATTGATGCCTTGGGATTTTTCTTATTACTCAGAAAAACTGAAAGATGCCAAATATCAGATCAATGACGAAATGCTAAAGCCTTACTTTCCGCTTGAAAGCGTAAAAAAAGGGGTATTCGGATTGGCAACGCGTTTGTATGGTATCACGTTTAAGAAAAATAGCAAGATTCCGGTTTACCACCAGGAAGTTGAAGCATTTGACGTATTCGACAAAGATGGAAAATTCCTTGCCGTTCTTTACACAGACTTCCATCCGCGTGACGGAAAACGTGCGGGAGCATGGATGTCTGAGTTCAAAGGACAATGGATTGAAGGCAAGAAAAACAGCCGTCCGCACATCACGATCGTAATGAACTTTACTCGTCCGACAGAAGATAAACCGGCATTGTTGACCTATGATGAAGCCAATACATTCCTTCACGAATTCGGCCACGCGCTACACGGTATCTTCGCGAACACGACTTATGGATCCATGTCGGGAACAAGCGTTTACCGCGACTTCGTTGAACTGCCATCTCAGCTGATGGAAAACTTCATGGGCCAGAAAGAATTCTTAGATACTTTTGCCGCTCATTATCAGACAGGCGAAACAATTCCAGCTGAACTGATTACGAAAATCAAAGCATCTGCCAACTACAATACAGGTTACGGTTGCCTGCGCCAGTTAAGCTTCTGCTTGCTTGACATGGCATACCATTCTATCAAAACACCGATCGAAGGCAATCTGGAGCAATTCGAACAAAACGCGAT
>JAVWBH010000122.1:0-8364 GCA_036649595.1 Bacteroidales bacterium | reverse complement strand
CTCGATTATGAATATTATTTTCGGATTACAGATGCGTTCTTAAACAACGATATATCTCAGGCCCTGTTAATTTTAAATGACATTATCGGAAAAGGATTTGATCCGCAACATTTTATAACAGGCCTTAGCTCACACCTGAGAGAAGTAATGGTAAGTAAAGATCCCGTTACTCTTTCGCTAATAGAAGCTGCTCCCGATGTAGCACAACGTTATCAGCAACAAGGGGCTCGTTGCAGTAATCCGTTTTTATACCGTGCGCTCGAAATCAGTAATGAATGCGATCTGAATTATCGTGCCAGCCGAAATAAACGCTTGTTGGTAGAGATCGCCTTGATCCGGATAGCGCAGTTAACGGCTCCCGTTACTCAGATACAGAGCCAGGCAAACGGAAGTCAGCCGCTTCAACCAATTGCTCAACAACCTCAGCAGCAGCAGGCTAATCCGGTTCAGGCAAGTCAGCCGGTAACGCCACCGCCTGCTCCCGCAGCTCAACCGGTAGCTCAGGCTACCATTAGTAGCAGTGTTCCGCCTCCCCCTTCTCCTCAGGCCCGGCCGGGGAATAAGCCGGGAATGCCCGGAATCCGCAACATTTCTATCCGTAACGGGATAAAAAAACCGGAGGAAGCTCAGGTACAAGAGGTTAAAATGGAGGAGATGAATAAATCGGTAGATAATGAAGCGCTCGAAAAGGCCTGGATTGATTTTACAAAGACAATCCCTACCGAAACAATTCTGATTAATACGATTCTATCCTGCAAACCGAAACTTCTTTCTGCTACACAGTTCGAAGTAGTGGTCGACAATCCAGAGCAGGTAGACCGAATCAAAGAGAAAGGCGCAAATTTACTTTATTATCTGCGTTCAACTCTTTATAACTCATCTCTGACCATGAATGTGCGGGAAAGCGAAAAAAATGAAAGGGTTCGTATTTTCAGCGATCGCGAAAAATACAATCAGATGGTTCAGACAAATCCGGATGTAGTATTATTGAAAGAAGCCTTTGGTCTGGATCTTGCTTAAAAAATGATTCAGGAGAGGATGCAAAGAGCAGTTCATCTTGTTTTGCAAAGCTCCTATAGCGGAGTTCACAGCCGGCCTTAACAGAGTGGTTGCGAACTCCATTACAGGAAGAAATAAAAAGGGGTAATAGCAATGGTATTTTTAATGGATCAGGAAGGATCTGCTTTTGGCACCCCCTCTTGTCTTTTTATACAAAATCTTTATGATGAAAACAAAACCTCTATATTTAATACTTATTGCTTTATTATCCGCTATGTGGCTATTTTCCGGTTGCACTCAGAACAAAGAGACGGAAGAAGCCGGATTGTTCTTGCAAAACATGGAAATAAAACTCAAAGAGATACATCCGCTGGAGATCCGAAATACAACTTTCCCGGGGTATTATCATGATGCAATAGAAGCTGAGCGAACTTTACCTTTTATATTAGAGCAACGCATACGTCTAAAAAAAATCCAATTGAGAGTATGTGCAAAAGAGCCGATAATCATAAATAAACACTTAAAAGAACTATCCGAACTGGGATTGGAAACCCGGAATGACTCAATTATATTGAATACTTATAAATATATTTTTGCAAGACAATGCCATCAGACCGAATCTCAGGAAATAGAACACACCCTTAATAAAATACTGGAATACAGGCACAGAACAAATGATCCGCTTGAGATGGAAACGTATTATCTTAATTACGGTTTGGTACTTATCCGCAATAACCGCATAAAAGAGAGTTTAAGCTGGATACAAAAAGGAAGATCTCAAAAATTATTTAATCTGTACCATAACACAATGGGAAAGGCATTGGTAGAATTAGGTAGACACGAAGAGGCTATTCTACATATAGATAGCGTATGGACACGTATGCCGGCAATTCAACAAATAAATGCAGACGCAGGATATGTAAAAGGGAAAGCTTTAGAAGCAACAGGAAATATATCGGAAGCACTTAAATGGTATGAATCAGTTGTTCAAAAAATAGATTCCGTAGAATTATCCAATAACAAACCCTCCAAATACAGTCCGAACCAAATAAAAATGCTATTGAATTATGCTACTTTACTTAGCTCTCAAAATAAATCGGACGAAGCTCTTTCCATATTGAATCGCCCGATTAAATCTCCGGAATCATTAGAAACATATCTAACTCAAAATATGAATTCCGGTCCATATATGATTTATCTGAAATGGTATCAGACAATAGCCGAATGTTATCGAAAATTAAATGATCAGGAGAAGGCTAAAAGATATGAATTCATGGCAGATTCTATTCAGAAAAATGCATCTCTCATCAGCTATCAGATTGCACAACGTTTACTCAAAGAAAGCCGGGATAATCTTAATCTGGAACACAGATTAAACATCCAGACACGAGAAGCTACTCTGGCCCGATATAATCGCTATTTACTGGGGGGAATTGTTTCGGGGCTGCTTCTTATTATTGCGGGTGGTATATTTTGGTGGCGTGAACGCCAAAAACGCATTTTTCGGTTATTTCAAGAAATAACGGTCCGACAAACGAGATGGGAGGAATTACACTATTTATTATCCGGACAGGAATATCGAGGTCATGATATACAACCAGCAGGACTCCCTCAATTTTTATCTGCAGACATTTCCGAAGCCAAACAAGCGGATCATGTACCGAAAACAAACTATCAACAGCAAAATTATCAACGGATTTACTTCCGGCTACTACAAGTTATGGATAAAGAAAAACCATTCCTTGATCCGGAACTTGATCTGGTAGGGCTTTCTCGTTTGGTAGGGACGAACCGGTCTTTACTTTCTGCTACACTGAATCAGCAAACGAAGATGAACTTCAGCTATTGGCTGGCAGAATACCGTGTAAACTTTCTGATCCGGCAAACCGATCTATATCCCGAAAAGAAAATGGATGATCTGGCTTCGATTTGCGGATTTTCGTCCCGCACCTCTTTTTACCGTCAGTTTAAACTAATCACCGGATTAACGCCGAAACAGTTTATGGATCAAAAGACCCGATAGAGTTTTAAGCATAACATTAATCAGTTTTTTATTTTATGTATATTTGTATAAATAAAATAAAATCCATATGCCATCTTTCTTAATAATCCTGCTTTTCCAACACCTTTGGGCTTCCTCTTTTAGTTACATCTTAAATGAGAAATCCGAAGAGGCCGATCTATTTTTGCAACAGATGGAAAAGTCGATTACAGAAGGACATTCTTTAGAAGAGCGGGCAACTGTATACAGAAACTATTACCAAAAGATATTGGAGGCAGAAAAAAAATACGTTTTTACACCCCAACAAAATATTCAATTAAAGAAACTCCAATTAAGAATCTGTGCCAAAGACCAGGTAACCATAAACAGGCATATACAAAAAATGGTAGACTTAGCCCTGAAGAGTAAAAACGACTCGATTATATTGGATACCTACAAGTATGTTTTCACAAAACAAAGTCAGTTAGAAAATCCGGAAGCAGCTTTGCAAACAATCAATACGATTCAAAAATATGCATCCGAAAACAAGCTGGAAATTAATCTTGATCCCTATTATATCAATTACGGATTAGTACTTATCCGAGAAGACCGAATGGAAGAGAGCCTGAAATGGCTAAAAAAAGGAAGATCTCAGAGAATGTTAAACAACTATTACCGCGGAATGAGTCAGGCTTTAGTTGAAACCGAAAAATACAATGAAGCGATCCTGCACGTTGACAGTTTATGGCAGCGTTTAAAACCTCTTGAACAAGCAACCTCGATAGCCGGATATGTAAAAGGAAAAGCGCTGGAAGCTACCGGAAATACAAAGGAGGCGGTTAAATGGTATCAGCTGGTTCTGCATAAAATAGACTCCATATCTAATTATCAAGATGGCAGCATCCGGTACAACAAAAACCAGCTCAAGATGCTTTTAAACTACGCATCTTTACTTCGGGATCTGGGCAAAACCAACGAAGCGCTTGCCATTCTGAACAGACCTCTCGAACTTCCGGAATCGATAGAGATACAATTAAATAAGAGCCTGGTAAACAAAGACTATCTGATTTATCCGAAATGGTACCAGACTATGGCCGAATGTTACCGGAAATTAAATGATTGGTCTCAGGCAGAAAAATATGAGTTCTTAACAGACTCTATTCAAAAAAATACGGCAATTACCAGTTATCAAATTGCGCAAAAATTATTGAAAGAGAGCCAGGATAATATTTATCTGGAAAATGAATTATTATTGCAAGCCCATGAAGCGACTCTGTCCCGATACACCCGGTACTTACTGTGGACTATTGTATGTGGCTTAGTCATTATTATCAGCGGGGGAATTATATGGTGGAATGAACGTCAGAAACGAATCATACGCCTATTCAGGGAACTCATCATCCGAAAAACAAGATGGGATGAACTGCATTATCTTTTATCTGAACAGGATATTCAGAATCAGCCAACAAACGGTTGTATTCCTTTAGGTCTGCTTCCTGCATATACGTCCGAAACAGAACAAACCGATCATGACTTAAAAACAAATAATCAACAACAGAATTATTACAGAATCTACTTCCGGCTGTTACAGATAATGGACAAAGAAAAACCGTTTCTTGATCCGAATCTGGATCTGACAAGTCTTTCCCGATTAGTAGGGACAAACCGGTCTTTACTTTCTGCTACATTAAACCAGCAGTCGCAAATGAATTTCAACAGCTGGCTTGCGGAATACCGGGTAAACTTTCTGATTCAACAAATAGAATTACATCCGGAAAAGAAAATGGATGATCTGGCTTCAGCAGCCGGATTTTCATCCCGGACCTCTTTTTACCGGCAGTTCAAACAGGTAACCGGATTAACGCCTAAACAGTTTCTGGAGAAGACCACGTAAAACGTATAAAAAGCGAATGAGCCGAAAGAAGATTTATTTCTCCATTCGGCTCATTCGCTTTTTATTTTTCCAATATACAGGAAATAATCACCCTAATTGCTCTTTACTAAAATAAAGCGGTAATAAGTCCTTTATGCTGTCTACAATATATACCTGATCTTTTCCGCAAAGCAATAGTTCCATCGGTTCTCCGCCCCGGTCTTCCGTTTCAAGAATTACCTGACGGCAGGCTCCGCACGGAGCTACACACTCTGCAACAAAATCACCTCCTGTACGGGCGGCTATTGCCAAACGTTTTACTGCGACATCCGGATATTTGCTGTTGGCAAAAAATAATGTTACCCGTTCAGCACATAAACCGGAAGGATAAGCGGCATTTTCCTGATTATTTCCTTGAATTACTTCGCCATTGGCCAACTCGGCAGCGGCACCTACAAAAAATTCAGAATAAGGCGCGTAAGCACGGAAAGTTGCCTCCTTTGCTGCATCGGTCAGTATTTTTTGTTCCGGAGTTAATTCGTCATATTGACAAACTTTTATCTTTGTAGTAATATTCAGTTCTTTCATCTGTATATATTCATTTGTATATCCCTATCGTCTTCTTAACGGGAGGAAAGAGGAGCTATTCAGAGAATTGTTTATAATAATGCAAATATAGCAAGTTTTCAACAGGCGTTGTTTGCGGTTTCATTTTTTAATAACTATTTACGCCTTCTGAGTAATCTATACTAATTTAGTACATATATATGTTTATCCGTAAATTAACTCTTCTTTTTTGTTCTCTGGCCCTCTGCATCAGTGTTTTTGCACAAGGAAAAAACACTGATTATCATCGGTATATCAAACAGTATGGTCCATTGGCCAGTGATCACCAAAAGAAATACAAAATCCCGGCCAGTATTACGCTTGCTCAGGGATTACTCGAATCGGGAGCAGGGAAAGGACGTCTGGCCCGGGAAGGTAACAACCACTTCGGTATTAAATGCCATGACTGGACCGGAAAAAAGATTTATCATGACGATGATAATAAAAACGACTGTTTCCGCAAGTACAGCCATGCAGAAGACTCATATCATGACCATGCCATCTTTTTGGCTAAACGAGACCGTTATGCTCCACTTTTCCGACTAAGCCAGACGGATTACCGCGGCTGGGCTAAAGGATTACAAAAATGCGGTTATGCCACTGATAAAGCGTATGCCAATAAGCTGATCAAACTTATTGAGGATTATGAATTATATAAGTATGATCAGAAGCAATTCGTACGGCCGGCCAAAGAAAACGGACTGCCCGCCTGGTATCAGCCACATTCGGTTTATAAAACAAATGACCTGCTTTATGTCGTTGCACGCGACAACGATACGTTCGACCTGATCGCCAGGGAACTTGATTTCAGTGCCCGTAAACTCCGGTCATATAATGAGGTACCCCGCGAATATCCGTTAACAAAAGGGGATATCGTGTTTTTGAAAAAGAAAAACAAGAAAGCCGCAAAAGACAAGCGCTTCCATACGGTCGAAGTAGGAGAATCTATGCATTCTATTTCACAGCTCTATGGCATGCGAATGAAAAGTTTATATAAACTAAATGACAAAACAATTGAATATGTTCCGCAGGAAGGTGATTTACTGCGTTTAAGATAAACCATTTTCACTCTAACAAAGAGATATTCAATCGGTTGCACAGCGTTTTTGCAGGCTATTTTTGACCAAAAAAACACTAATAATCCGATTATTCAATTATCTTTGCCCACCGGAACAAAATTCTAACAACCATATGATGACCACGAACAAGCCGTATGCAGTCGGAATCGATATCGGCGGCACAAATACAGTATTCGGCATCGTTGATGCCAGAGGTACAGTTATCACATCAAGCTCTATAAAAACCCAAAAGTATCTGGATGTAAATGAGTACGTAGATGAATTGTACAAAGGGCTGTCTACCCTGATTGATCAGGTTGGCGGTGCAGAAAAGATTAAAGGAATCGGAGTTGGTGCTCCTAATGGTAACTACTATACCGGAAACATTGAGTTTGCACCAAATCTACCTTGGAAAGGTGTTATTCCATTAGCTAAAATGCTGACTCAGAAATTTGGAATTCCTGTCAACCTTACAAATGACGCTAATGCAGCCGCTATTGGTGAAATGACGTACGGGGCAGCGCGCGGAATGAAGGATTTTATCATGATCACGCTTGGTACCGGTGTCGGTAGCGGAATCGTTATCAACGGTCAGTTAGTTTATGGTCATGACGGTTTTGCAGGTGAATTAGGACACGTAATCGTTCGTAAGCCAAATGGCCGTACTTGCGGTTGTGGCCGTACAGGTTGTTTAGAAGCATATGCATCTGCTACAGGTGTTGCTCGTACAGCACGTGAATTCCTTGAGATTCGAAAAGAGCCAAGTGCTCTTCGTCAGATTCCAAATAACGAAATTACATCGAAAGATGTATATGAAGCAGCCGTAGCCGGAGATAAAATGGCACAGGAGATTTTCGAATTTACCGGCCATATCTTAGGAGAGGCATTTGCCGACTTCGTTGCATTCTCTGCACCGGAAGCAATCATTCTTTTCGGCGGACTTTCGCGTGCGGGAGATATGATCATGGATCCGATTGTTGAAGCAATGGAGCGTAATTTGCTAAACATCTGGAAAGGTAAAATCAAAGTCCTTTTCTCTGAATTAAAAGAAAGTGATGCTGCCGTTCTTGGAGCGAGCGCATTAGGATGGGAAGTTAAATAATAAACAAATTATACATCCCATAAAAAACGCCGGAAGTCAATTGATTTCCGGCGTTTTTTGTTTTAATATCCTGGTTTATTTTTCTCCCATATAATTCGTGCAAATTCCAAAAGTATAGCGCGAGAAACGAACTTGCTTAAATCCGGTATTCCGGAAAATAGAAGCCATCTCCTCTCCTTGCGGCACTACCTGAACCGACTTATTCAGATAATCATAAGCGGCTCTGTCTTTTGAGATCAACCGTCCGAAAAACGGAATTACGGTGGCTGAATAGAAGGTGTAGAGCTGCTTCATCGGGAATCGCTGCGGAGTGGATAACTCCAACACCAATAATACTCCCCCCGGTTTTAAAACACGATACATTTCTCTAAACCCTTTTTCCAGATCTTCAAAATTGCGTACTCCGAACGCAACCGTGATCGCGTCGAAGCTATTATCTTCAAATTGGAGATTCAAACAATCCTGACACTCCATGACAACCAGCTGCTCTAATCCGGCGCGCTGTACTTTCTGCCGCCCAATAGCCAGCATTCCTTCTGAAAGGTCAATACCGGTTACTCGTTTCGGCTTCAGTCGCTGCGCTGATAAAATAGCCAGATCACCTGTTCCGGTCGCCACATCCAGCATTTGCTTCGGTGCATACGGTTTTAGTGCCGCCATTGCCCGGCGACGCCAAATCCGGTCAATACCCATTGACAAGGTAATATTCAGTTGATCATACGAATGGGCAATAGAATCAAACATC
>JAVWBH010000121.1:0-8484 GCA_036649595.1 Bacteroidales bacterium | reverse complement strand
CTTTTTCATAGAGTTCATTTTTTGATTTATATATTGTATTTCTTCTTTATATATACTAAAACAAATTTAAACGGATCTTGTTTTCTTTTCGGTCATATAATAAGAACGTATGCTGTCTTTAACAGATCGCTGTTTCTATTTTTAATCCGCTTGTTTTAATTCGAACGGGTCTGCGTCCTGCCAGACCGCAAATTTAGTACGAAAGGCGTTAAGAGTACCTTTTTCGATAGTTGCGATAAGAATCTCTTCCTGATTATATTCTGCTTCTGAAATGGTTTTCCCTTTCATATCAATTAGCGCAGAGCCTCCTTTATACGAAAGTCCGTTTCCATCTTCTCCGACTCTGTTTACACCGGCAACATAAGCTACATTTTCAATGGCACGCGCCTTTAGAAGCGTCTCCCATGCAAATTGCCTTACAGCAGGCCAACTGGCTACAAATAGTTGCAGGTCATATCGGTTATTTACGTTTCTGCACCAAACCGGGAAACGCAGGTCATAACAGATCTGTAGCGAGATGTTCCATCCTTTATATGGAATCACCGGATTATCGGTACCCGCCTGAAAGTGTTTGCCTTCATTACCCATCCTAAAAAGATGATGCTTGTCGTAGTAAAAACGTTGCACGGGGGTAATAAAAAAACCGCGGTTAAATGTTTTCCCGTTGTCTTCGCAAATGAAACTGCCCGTTATTGCAAGCCCGGTTTCGCAAGACCATTTTTGTAAGGTTGTCATCGTTATCCCGTCTGCAGATTCAGCCAGTGAAGAGGCATTCATAGAGAAACCGGTAGTAAACATTTCAGGAAGCACTACCAAGTCACATTTATCTTTCAAAAATTGTAATTTAGGATAAAGACGGTTCAAGTTTCCGGGAATATCTTCCCAGAGAATATCTGTCTGGATCAGAGCTAAGGTAAGAGTGTCCATACCGTTTGAATTAGATGAGGATACAAAAATAGTGAAATATGCCTTAATATTATATGCGGATGCTCTTTTCCTTAAAACAATTAGCCATATCTGTGATATCCTCCCCATTAATGACTATAAGCACAACATTTTTTCATAATTATTAGGGATAGAATCTAATTTATATCAATTCTACATTTGCAGTGTCAATAAAAGATGGATTTCAATACCATCCGGATGAAGTAAAATAGATATGAAAATATTCTTGAGTTTGATTATAATGTGTGTGTATGCGGGTCCTTTATCTGCCCGTTCTTTTCAATTGAAAGGGATGGTGACAGATAAAGAAACCGGTATGGCCATAGAACCCGCGGTAGTGGCGATTCCCGGTTTGCAACTTTGGGCCCTTACGAATGAAAAAGGATATTTTATACTTCGCCAGGTTCCGGCAGGCAGACATACCCTGTCTGTTTCTTGCTTAGGATATGAAAAAAAAGAATTCAACATAGACGTAACCGAAAATCAGGCAGATCTCAACGTGGTGTTATCGCCCGATAATCTGGCGTTGAAAGAGGTGGTAATAACAGCAAAAGAAAATCAGGCTAGTTCTACTTCTGCTTATACAATTGATAAGACGGCGCTCGATCATCATCAGCTGACAACCCTATCCGATTTGTCGGCCTTACTTCCCGGGGGAAAAACGGTACAAAATAATAATCCGGCCACTACTTCTGCAAAACGGTTTGAGATTCGCAGTACGACGGGCGAATTGGGAAATCCTTCTTTTATGACCGCTTTAGAGGTTGACGGGATCAGACTCTCCAATAATGCCTCTTTTTCAGAGACCGCCGGAATTGATTCCCGAAACATGTCTACCGGAAATATCGAGTCGGTCGAGGTGATTACAGGTATTCCTTCTGTTGAATACGGCGATGTATCGAGTGGTATCGTAAAGGTAAAAACACAAAAGGGATATACTCCTTTGCAAATGAATGTTGCTGTAAGTCCCAATACCAAGACGATATCCCTTTCAAAAGGACTTGATTTGCGCGCGAACCGGGGCATATTGAATGTCAGTCTGGAACGTTCTCGCTCAATAGCTGATATTGCTTCACCTTATACCTCTTATCAGCGGAATGCAATTACGGCAATATATACAAATACATTCGGTCGTAATCATGCTTCACCCCTGCATTTATCGGTAACATTGGCCGGAAATATCGGAGGTTATGATTCAAAATCCGATCCCGATGCGTTTGTCGGAACATTTACCAGGCAGAGAGATCATACGCTTCGCGGTGCTGTCTCTTTCGACTGGTTGCTCAATAAACCGTTTCTGACGAGTTTGTCTTTGAAGACATCCCTGAGCTATTCTGATAAATTAGAAAAGGTCAGAGTAAATAAATCAGCTTCTACCGCAACGCCGGTTTTTCATGGTATGGAAGAGGGGTATTTTGTGGCAACCGATTTTGACGAAGATCCGAATGCTGCTGTTTCTCTCATCCCGCCGGGGTATTGGTATCAGTTGCAATATCGTGATGACCGTCCTGTAAATGCAGATGTCGATTTAAAACTTTCCCATCATTGGACATTCGGGAAATTGAGAAATAGTATGAAGGCCGGTATCTCTTTTTCCGGTTCGAAAAATTCAGGGCAGGGAGTCTTTTTTGATGATCCGCGCTATACTCCGACTTGGCGCCCTTATCGCTACGACCAGATCCCAATGATGCGTAACGGAGCTTTATATGCCGAATATATGCTCACTCTGCCCATCGGGAAAACAACGATGCAACTGACGGGCGGAATCAGAAGAGATCAGACAACTATAAATAATTCCGGATATGGCAGGATTGGTGCCTGGTCGCCCCGATTTAACGGGAAATATATTTTATGGGATGAGCCGCAACTCCGTTGGTTGAAAACATTAAAAATACGTGGCGGGATTGGTAACTCGGTAAAGTTACCCTCTTTTGCGCTTCTTTATCCGACCCCCGACTATCAGCAACAACTGATATTTACACCGGGAGCATCTTCAGACGGTACGGCTTATTATGCTTATTATATAAAGCCATCTGCTCAAAAAGTAAATCCGTTATTAAAATGGCAATTTACAAGGCAGGCAGAGGCCGGATTCGATATGACAGTGGGGCAGATGCAATTTTCGCTTACGGCATGGCGCAATAAAGGGTATAACAGTTATATGAATGCTGTCGGATATACACCCTTTACGTATAAATTCACTGACCAAAAAGCTGTGAATGAATCGAATATACCGTGGGAAGACCGGATTTTTTCGGTAAACCGGCAGACGGGTGTCGTAACGGTTTCAGACCGATCGGGCGTTTTGGAGCCGACAGAGTTGCCTTACCGCGAACGGGTAACTTTCCATAGTCAGACATACGCAACCAATAGTTCTCCTTTGTTGCGGGAAGGTTTAGAATGGATCCTTGATTTAGGAAAGATACCCGCACTTTTTACCGCTTTGCGGATTGATGGCAATTATTATCATTACAAGGGCATAAATCAGACATTGACCGCTCATTTGCCTACGTCATCACAATCTATGGCAGACGGGGCACCCTATAAATATATCGGATATTATGTAGGCGGCAATAGTGTATCCAATGGCTCTGATTCGAAAAGAGTGAATCTGAATGCGACATTCACTACGCATATACCCAAAGTGCGTTTGGTTGTATCGTTGCGTATTGAGTCAACGCTCTATTACGCTACCCGTTATTTATCCGAATATAAGGGACAGCCCCACGGCTTTGTTTTAGATGACCGGAATGATTATGAAGGCATTTCTTCCGATATCTATGGCGGCGATCGCTATGTCGGTGTATATCCGCTTTATTATGTAAGCGCTGATGATATAAATACGAAAATCCCTTTTGAGGAAAAATTTAGCTGGGCAAAGCAACACGACCGGACTTTGTATAACGAGCTGGCTAAGTTGGTCGTAAAGTCGAACAGTTCTTATTATTTCAATCAGAACAGAATTTCGCCCTGGTTTTCAGCAAACCTGAGTGTGACGAAAGAGCTAGGCAAGCGATTTTCGCTCTCTTTTTATGCTCATAATTTTCTCAATAATCTCAGTAAGGTTACTTCCGGATGGAATACTACCGAAAATACATTATTCGACAGCAGCCGTATTCCCGGTTTTTATTATGGAATGACATTACGAGTGAAACTATAAATACTATATAATATGAAAAAGATTTATTATTTCTTTCTCTCTTTTGCGTTATTGGCATATGCCTGTTCAAAAGAAGAACTTCCTGCGTATACTACGCAATCAATAACCGTTGGGCTGGTTTATCCTGATCACGGTAATTACAGTCCGGTTTCGGAAATCGAAGTAGCGGCATTGGGTGCCTCGGGGGTACAATATAAAGCCAATACCGATGAAACCGGAAAAGCCCGTTTTACACTGCCGGTGGGGGTATATGAGATTTCGGCTACCGATAAGCGCACGGAAACCGGAAAAAATATCGTGTTTACCGGTGTAAAGAGCGGGGTAGTTGTAAATCAAAATTCAGTTGACCCGATTTTACTTAATCTGGTTGAAAGTAGTTTAAATCAGATTGTTATTAAGGAATTGTATAATGGAGGATGTCAGAAAGATGACGGATCCGGAAGTTTTTCTTTCGATAAATACCTGATTTTATATAATAACTCTGACGAAGAAGCACAATTGCAAAACCTGTGTATTGCAATGACGTTGCCTTATAATTCGACTATTACGAATGCCGATATACAAAACGGATCATTGTTTTACGAGGCGGAAGGCTGGATTCCGGCAGGGCTGGGTTATTTCTATTTTAAGGAAGAGACATCTCTGATGCCCGGCGAGCAAATCGTGGTGGCTTTAAATAATGCGAATGACAATACAAACACTTATTCTAACTCGGTGGATTTAAGTAATCCGGATTATTATGTGACTTATGAGCCTGAGGTATATACCAATACATCTTATCATCCGTCGCCGTCGGCACAGATACCGACTTCCCATTATTTACCCGGATTTAAATATGGCACAGGCAATGCCTGGGCTTTTAGTAATACCTCTCCCGGTTTATTCCTGTTCGTTCCTCAAAATACCACTCCGGAAGCTTTTGCCGCTGATGCGGGAAATATTTCTTTATATAACGGCACCGCCTCTCAA
Organism: Bacteroidales bacterium; assembly: GCA_036649595.1. GTDB lineage: Bacteria > Bacteroidota > Bacteroidia > Bacteroidales > JAUNSR01 > JAUNSR01. The sequence goes on along the minus strand of JAVWBH010000121.1, from coordinate 3,410 downwards.
GTACGTAAAAAAGTACCGGTAGAATGGATTATTGACGGGGTTGAAGTTTTTAAAAGCGGTGCAACCAACAATGTAAAAAGACTTACAGCTGCCGTAGATGCCGGATCAGTTCATCTGACCGCTTCCTATGGATATTCGTTATACCGGAATGTAAATAAGGAAGCTACCGAAGCGATAGCGGAAAATGCCGGTAAACTGGTATATAATTATGCATTGGATATGAAATCCGGGGAAGGATCCGGCGGAATTGATGCGGAAGCTTCTATCCGGATGGGTGCCCGGATCATATATCAAGATACCAATAATTCAGGTAATGACTTCCATCAAAGAAGCCGGGCCTCATTAAAGTATTAAAATTACATGTTTTCATCATCTTCTTCTAAACTCTTTTTGTTCAGTCTTATTTTTTTTGTGGCGATTCCGCCGGCAAACGCCCAAGAGATTGCTCCAAAGAAATATGATCTTGTTTATGACTTACCGTTTTCCGGCTGGATGAATAGTATGAACAGCTCACGTCTTTTTGAAGCTCCGTTTGACCGCACCGGTTATTCTGCTCTTTTCTTTCGGTCGGGGAAGGGGATGTTTCATAACTACAACGATTCTGGCAAACAAACTGAATATGGCCTCACGAGCGAGGCATATCAGCGGCTGTCGGCTCGTACCATGTTATATGGAGCAGCAGGATATCATGCGCGAAGAGAAAAAAAACAAGGCGGCTCAGCTTTCCTCAATCCGGATGAAATGCCTTTTGATCTGATTGATTTTGATGATATGAGCAAGAGCGAAAAGAAGTTGGAACAATATCGGCTCACCGGTGCTGCGGCCCATCGTTTGACAGACCGGTTTTCGATAGGAGGAAAAATGGAATATAATGCCATGAATTATGCCCGGACAAAAGATCTGCGCCATAAAAATACGATTTTAGATATGGACCTGTCAACTGGTTTTAGCTACCGGGCTGCCTCCCGGTTTATATTGGGAGCACATTACCGGTATCGGCGTTACATTGAAGGAATCTTATTTAATACGTATAGCAATACAGACCGACAATATAAGACATTGATAAATTTCGGAGCATTTTATGGTAAGACAGAGGCTTTTGATCAAAATGGCTATACGGCCAAAGGCGAGAAAAATCCATATGTAGATGAGCGCCATCAAGTGGGGATTCAGCTAGAATACAGGTTGTTGCCCCGCATGAGGCTGTTTAACGAAATTGCCTTTACCTCAGGCAATGGATACTTCGGCAAGCGCTCTTCTGCTTCGATTGTTTATACAGAACATACTGTAAAAGAATTAGAAAATCGGTTTCTGGCAATTTACGAGGATCACTCCTATACTCATCAGCTTGAGTTGAAGGCCGCGATGAAACGAATAAATAATTTTGAAAATTCATGGCGTTCCGAAACGACTGCTGCCGGAAATACCATTTACCAGTATTATGGTCAAAACGAAGTGGGGGTGAAGTCGTTTGCAACGCTAAGTAGCGCTTATACTATTACCTGGGGGAAGAGTGGCTATCTCCCTGCCTGGCAACTTGAAGCGGCTTCTCATTATGAAAGCCGCACTATCCGGTCGGTTTTGTATCCCTATTTTCGGGAACAACATCTGAGTTCTTTTACAGGCTGTTTCGGGATGACACGTCATTGTCAAAACCGGCTCTGTCAGGTGTCTTTATAGGCGGCGGTCGGGTATAAAAAAGGATTCGGAAATAAAGCAACCGATAGCGTTTACGTAACGCCTTCCTCAAATACCGGTGTTCCGCAATCTCAGGATGCGTATTTGAATCGGGAGTTTACCTATCTGACAACCCCTGCGATATTGCCGGAAGCAGATATAAGAATTCTTCGCCCTATTAATGGAATCCGATATGCGCTTTCTTTCGGATATAGTTTGACGCAAACTCTTAACAATGGTGCGGGAGCTGCTAATTATCATACCCTGAGTTTACGAATGGGGGTATACTTCTGATAAATAAATTAAAAATTTAAAAACTTACAAATGAAATCGCCATCACTCACCTAAAGTTGAGATACCCTGCAAAAGGTCTATAAATGGCGCATTTGACTTTAATATTAAAAATTTAAAAACTTACAAATGAAAAAATTTATCTCTTTCTCTTTTTCGATTGCCTTTTTTGCAATTCTGTTCGTTTCTTGTAATCCGTCGTCTTCTTGTAAATCAGATACTTGTGCAAAAGTAATTAGCGAACAGTCGGTTCGGGATGTAGATGCGGTATTGACGCATGCCGCCCAACTACAGGGAAAGCAAGTTGAAATAGAAGGTGTCTGTACGCATATTTGCAAACACGGCGGCCGTAAGATATTCCTTATGGGAAGTGACGATACCCGTACAATTCGTGTTGAGGCAGGTGAAGTGCGTCAGTTCGATCAGAAGTGTGTAAACAGTATTGTGCGTGTCAAGGGTATCTTACATGAAGAACGTATTGATGAGGCCTATTTGCAACAATGGGAAACTTCACTTGCACAGCAAACTGAAAAAAAACACGGCGAGAGCGAGGCCGGATGTAGTACTGAAAAAAAAGCGCGCGGAGAGACTGCTAATTCGTCAAAAGACCGTATCCGTCAATTTCGCCAACGTATTGCTGAGCAGAAAGAAAAAAACGGTAAAGATTATCTCTCTTTCTATCATATTACCGCTTCCGGTTATACTATTCAGGAATAAGTTCCATACCCTTATTTACAACGCGAACAATTATATGGAAAATATCATAGAATGCAGTAATCTTACTCATTATTACGGTGACCGAAAAATTTATGAGGATTTAAATTTTTCGGTACCCCGGAAGCGAATTCTTGGGCTATTGGGTAAAAACGGAACCGGCAAAACCACATCGATCAATATTCTTAGTGGTTATTTAAAACCGAAAGCGGGCGAATGCCGTATTTTCGGAGAAAATATTCAGACGATCTCTCCTGTATTGCGCCAAAAAATCGGGTTACTGATTGAAGGCCATGTGCAGTATCAGTTTATGGATATAGAGCAGATCGAGCGTTTTTATGCCTCTTTTTATCCCAAATGGAAGAAAGACGCTTATTACGATCTGATGAGTTGCCTGAAAGTAGCTCCTCGTCAAAAGATATCCCGGATGTCATGCGGCCAACGTTCGCAAGTTGCTTTGGGACTGATTCTTGCACAAGATCCCGAGTTGTTGATCCTGGATGATTTTTCATTAGGTTTAGATCCCGGTTATCGGCGTCTTTTCGTTGATTACCTCAAAGATTATGCTACCAACGGAGAGAAAACAGTTTTCCTTACTTCTCATATTATACAGGATATGGAGCGATTAATCGATGATTGTATTATTATGGATTATGGCAAAATTCTCACTCAACAACCTGTTGATCGTTTACTCAATACATTCAGGCAGATAACCTGTACGGTTCCCG
>JAVWBH010000120.1:0-8485 GCA_036649595.1 Bacteroidales bacterium | reverse complement strand
AAACAAGACCCAAAGATGAAAGGGCTAATACTTGATCTGCGTAATAATCCGGGAGGTATTTTGGAAGATGCGGTACAAATTGTCAACTATTTCGTTCCGAAAGGAGAAACCGTATTATCAACCCGGGGAAAGGTAAAAAACTGGGATCGTACTTATAAAACAACCCAAGAACCGATCGATGCACAAATTCCATTAGCCGTTATGGTAAACCGCGGTTCTGCATCTGCTTCAGAAATTGTTGCAGGAGCACTGCAAGATTTGGATCGCGCCGTAATTATCGGAGAACGAACCTTTGGTAAAGGGCTTGTACAAACAACACGTCCTGTATCTTATAACGGGATGATTAAAGTAACTACTGCAAAATATTACATACCGAGCGGACGCCTGATTCAGGCCATAGACTACAGCAACCGAAATCCGGACGGCAGTGTAGGGCGGATTCCCGATTCGCTGACACAGGTATTTTTTACAGCCAATAAACGCCCCGTACGCGACGGCGGAGGTATACAACCAGACTTCCCTGTCGAAAATCAGCAGGTATCTAATCTTTTAATTTACCTGATGCGCGACATGATGTTTTTTGACTTTGCCAATGAATATGCGGCAACTCACGAAAGTATTGGCGATATTCAGAATTTCAAACTGACAGATAAAGATTATAAGCAGTTTAAGGAATTTGTCAAGTCTAAAGATTTTACATACGACCGGCAAAGTGACAAGGCATTGCAAGAGCTGAAAAAAATTGCCGAATTCGAAGGTTATTCAGATCAGGCAAAAGCAGAATTTGAAGCACTGGAAGCAAAATTCAATCATAATATCGACCGCGATATGGATACTTTCCGCCCGGAAATCGAACAAATGCTTACACAAGAAATTGCCCGACGCTATTATTTCCAGAAAGGAGAAATAATACAAACGCTGAAAAAAGACGCTGAACTCGATAAAGCCATCGAAGTGGTAGGAAATCCGGCAGAATATCGGAAAACCCTCCATATGCAGGAACAGAAATAATTATTATAAATATCATATTATGAAGAAATCATTACTTTATGCACTTGCTTTAAGTGCATCTCTCCCTGTTTTTGCTCAGGAAGAGAAAAAACAGGATCCGGGATTCGTCTTCACAACGGTAAAGGAAAATCCGATTACTTCGGTAAAAAATCAAAACAGATCAGGAACATGCTGGAGCTTTTCCGGCCTGGGATTCCTTGAATCAGAACTGATTCGTATGGGAAAACCGGAAACAGATCTTTCTGAAATGTTTGTCGTATACCACAGTTATTCTGATAAGGCTGATAAGTTTGTCCGTATGCACGGTACAGTGAACTTCGCCGGAGGAGGATCATTCCATGATGTTCTTTATACCTTGAAACATTACGGAGCATTACCGGAAGAAGCATATACCGGGCTGAACTATGGTGAGTCTAAACATGTACACAATGAAATGGATGGACTGACAAAAGCATATGTAGATCAGGTAATCACATCGAAAGGCAAACTGACTCCGGTTTGGAAAAAGGGATTTGACGGAATATTGAATGCATATCTGGGAGAATTGCCTGAAACATTCAAAGTTAACGGAAAAGAATACACTCCAAAAAGCTATGCCGAATCGCTTGGTCTAAATGCAGACGATTACGTAAGTATTACTTCTTATACCCATCACCCGTTTTATACACAATTTGCAGTAGAAGTTCCCGATAACTGGCGTTGGGGGATGTCTTACAACGTACCATTGGAAGAGATGAGCGAAATCGCGGATAACGCGATCAACAATGGATACACTATCGCATGGGGTGCAGACGTGAGCGAAAAAGGATTTAACCGTAACGGTATTGGTGTATTGCCGGATATCGAAGGTGCTGAACTAAGCGGTTCTGATGCTGCGCGCTGGTTAGGATTATCGGCAAAAGAAAAAGAAGATGAAATCAAAAAAATGACTGAAGCTCCTTGCCAAGAGATGACCGTAACACAGGAAAGCCGTCAAAGAGGATTTGATAACTATGAAACAACAGACGATCATGGTATGGTCATCTATGGTATCGCCAAAGATCAGACCGGCAAAAAATACTATATGATCAAAAACTCTTGGGGCGAAACAGGCAAATACAAAGGATTCTGGTATATTTCAGAACCTTTCTTCCAGGCAAAAACAATGAACTTTGTTGTTCATAAAGATGCTCTTCCTAAGAAAATAGCTAAGAAATTAGGTATTAAATAAGAAGATAAGAAAAATAATATTCGAATGAAAAAGGAGGCGTTTTTAATATCACCTCCTTTTTTTAATTATCTATACGATGAATAAACCAGAAAAGATAATTTTATCTGTTATAGCCTTATTCTCTATCATTTTTTGGACTCTCAATCATTTGATTCCGATGATGTCTGATGATTTCGTCTTTCATTATTTCTTTTATGATATTGATGTTTATTCAGACAAAAAAATCGAATCGGTTTCCGACTTCTTCCAGTCCTTATACAATATTTATTTTGAACAAAACGGGAGGATATTAAATCATGCATGGATTCTGATTTTTTGCGGATTGCTCGATAAGTGGGTATTCAATCTCGTCAACAGTATAATCTTCGGATTAACCTTATTTCTTACCTGGAAGGTATTAGTACCTGCTAACAGTTTTTTCAGACAAAGAATATGGATCCTTTGCCTTGTACTCCTTTTTTATTTTGCCCTTGTTCCTATACCCGGCGATACCCTGTTTTGGATATCAGGCGCGACCAATTATTTATGGCCCACCACATTTTGCTTAGCTCTTATTCTATACTTCGAAGGTTATTTTATTCCGAACGGAAAAACTCTGTCTCCTGCCTGGATCGTTCTGGCCGGTTTATTTCTGGGGCAAAGCCATGAATTATTGTCGATATCCGTCTCGGGAGCACTCTTTATTTGGTTTATCACGCACCCGAAACAATTCAAAGGGAACATCAGATACTTTATTTTAAGTTTCTGGATTGCGAGCATTACGGTCGTATTTTCTCCCGGCATCATAAAAAGAGCCGACAACACACTCGATTTAAGCGGAGACATATTTATCCGGATAAAGGAAAGAATTGGAATTTTCGGGGCATTAATACTCCGCTCTGTCACACCGGCAGTACTCTTCTTTACTATGATTTTATTTTTACTGACAAAAGGGAAAGAGAAATTCATTCTGTTTATAAAACAAGAACAGATAACCGTATCCATCATCCTAATCAACATGCTTTTTCTATTTACCGCTAAAGTACCTTTCTTCAGAGGGTATTACGTGGTATCCGTATTCTCTTTTATCCTGATAATAAAATCCATAACCCATTTTAAAATTTTCCAAAACAACCGTTTTATTCAAATTTCCGGAATCATGGCTATGCTCTTTTGTCTGTTTTCAGTCTTTACAGCAGCCACTACTTACTACGGCTTGTCTCAATATTTTGAAAACATATCCGAACAGTTGAAAAAGAGTGGTCCGAAAGCGATAATCCCGGTAAAAGAATTTAACGGGAAACGACATTTTATGCCGGATGCCTTTATTATAGATGCCAACAGATACCATTTTACCAACAGATTTATGAGTTTCTATTATGGAAAAGAATACATACAATTCATACCCGAAGAGACATATAATCTGCTTTATCGGAATCAGGATACATTCCCACCTAATAATATAGAAATAAAAGAATTAACATTAAACGAGATTGGACATCTGTATTTCGTACCGGTAAAACCCGGGCAGGTATCACAAGAACAGGAATTTGTAGAATATCTCAAAAAAGAAAATATACAATCTCATATTCAAACTCCTTTTTACAAGAAGCTATTCCGAAATCTGATTGGAACAAACCGGCTCGAATCCGGACGTTATTTCACTATTGAAAAAGGAGACAATCTGTTTATGGTATTTCCTAAAAAGGAGAATATTCAACAGATAGGAATTCCGGTAAGGGAAACCGGTAAAGAGAAAGGATCTGAAGATGTAAAAATATTTTTTACACCGATTTAAAAGAAGCATTGAATAACTATCGGGGTGAGGATAATTCACCCCGATTTTATATAAATATATTCGGAATAGCTTACCGCACAATTAATATTTTTGTGACGACGCCTTCCTTCCCATCCGCGGCACTACCATATACCAGATAAACTCCGCTTTTCACCCGATCGCCCTTTTTATTTAAGCCATCCCAGGTAAACTGTCCGCCCAATGAATAGTCTTGATAAATCAAATTATTATTGACGTCCGTAATTTTCACCAACGTATTAGCCATTAAACCTGTAACAGTAATATTACCGGCATATTCAGGCCTTACCGGATTCGGGAAAGCATATACATTTGAAAAATCAGCTTTACCTTCTACCGCATCAGACTGATAAGCAACCAGTCCTTTCTGACATCCAACATAGAGCTTTCCGGTAGCCTCATCAAGCACCATAGACAATATTTCATTCGATGGCAATGGCGAATTCTCGGCCGTAAAATGATGTATTGTCTCAGTTCCGTCTGCACTGAGCAGATAGACTCCATTCCCTGATGTCCCGATCCATTTTCTATTAGCGGCATCTACCGCCATACAGATGACGGATACATTGTCCAGAAGGTAATCAGCCAGACCTGTCCCATCATTACGCGGAATCTTTATACGCGTACAACGCCCCTCGGACGAAAATATATTTTCCGGACTCTGAATAATCATAGGCCCGACACTCGTGCCTATCCACATCTTTCCGTCTCTATCTTCCAGTAGCGAGCGGAATGATATATCCCGATACGTATTCCCGTCTTGGTCAGTCAATGACCGATAGGTTACAGATTCGTCGTCGGCTACATTTTCAAATGTCCCTTTATCATCGAGGACATTTAAGGTTAGCTCATTATAATAAGAAAGAAACCATTTTTGCGGGCGGCGGGTATGTTTCGTTATTAATAGAGGATACAGGTCTTCCACCAAACCTAAAGTACCGACTTGATATTTATACCATTTACCGTCTGCCGTTTTTAATCGTAGCGGACTGGGCACCTTCGAGTTAAGCATCCACAAATTGCCGTCATCATCCATTTTCAAACTACTGACCCATACGTGATCTTTATTTCCGTCAGCCCCATTAAGTTCATTGTTCTGGCCGGCATAGCGGTTTATACATTTGCCGTCTTTAAACTCATAAACCCCGCCTGTAAACGATCCGACATAAAATACCTCGGGATCAACGGGAGATATTTCGATATCTTGCAACTGCCTGAATTGCGCCTGAATACTTTCTCGCACATCAGATTCTGTTATGTTGGTCCAACTATCATTATTGAGAATAGAAACCACCCCCGAAATATCGTCGAAAATCCGAAATGGGCCTCCTGTAGTTACATATAATCGCCCGTGCCTTAATCGCATATTATAAGGATCTCTTACCCAAGGGGCATTCGGTATAATATTTTCCTGAATAACCGTCCAATCCTCCTTTTTTTCTCGAAGACCTGTCAACCCGGAAGATGTAGTCACCCAGATATCAGTACCGGCAAATGAGGATACGTCTGCCGTACCCGTTAAACCACCTATCGGCTTATTCTGATTCGTTTTACTATTATACACATCTACTCCGTTTCCATGAGCCAGATATATCCATTCTTTATAGTTTTTAATCGAAGTATACCCGTTTTTTATCAGCCGGTCCTCACTCCAGTCTGCCTTAATCCGAAATAGTTGTCCGTCTGAAGCTATCCCGAACAAATCACCTTCAACTAAAATCGCATTTGTCAGGTTCAGATAAGAAACAGATATCCAATTAATGATATCATACGGATTTTTATCTTCCGGACAAGCCATAATACCCCCGGTCCGACCGATACAAATATTTCCGTTCGCTCGGAAAGTACACATCGCATTAAAGCCGAGATTATAGGTATTCGCTATTTCCTGCCGTTCGATATCTACTTCTACTGCCCCAAATGCCGTTGACAAATAAGCAAATCCGTCTTGAACAGATAAGTTATTAACCGTTTTATCAACAGTCATAATCTTATCCTTAAAATCAGGAATATTATAGAAACGACCCTCTTTCAATAAATCAATATTCTGATTCTTATAAACAATTACGAGTGTTTCATTCTTACGATCATATCTAATAAAAGCAACATCTGCATCCGACATTCCCTCCTTTTTAGAATATTGCATTAACTCGCCCTCTTTTTTAAAGTAAGAAAAAAGCGAACCACCTGCAACACCGAACACCTCCATATTACTTTCTTCTACAGCGGTTAATTTGCCGGAAGGCGAATAAACAGTCCATTCTCCTATTGACTGGGCTGTAAGAGACAAAGACAGGAGCGAAAAAAGAAACAAGAAAATCTTCTTTATCATGATTCAGATTGCATTAAATAGTGAATAAACGCGCATACGGCACGTCCGCGATGGCTAATCTTATTTTTAAGCCCGGCATCCATCTCGGCAAATGTGGTTGAATAACCGTCAGGCTTAAATACAGGATCATATCCGAATCCTTGCTTCCCGCTCTCTTGGGTTGTAATTTGTCCATTTACGATTCCTTCAAACAACATCTCCTTTCCTTCATAAGTAAAAGCGATAACCGTTCTAAACCGTGCCTTTCTGTTTGAAATTCCCTCCAACTCCGATAATACTTTACGCATCTTGGCCCGAGGGTCTTTATCTTCGCCTGCATAACGGGCCGAATATACCCCGGGAGCATTATCAAGCGCCTCGATCTCCAAACCGGTATCGTCGGCAAAACAATCATATCCGTATTTTTCTTTTACATGGCGGGCTTTGATAAGAGCATTTCCCTCCAGTGTATCCGCTGTTTCCGGAATATCTTCCAGACAGCCGATTTCTTCCAGACTTAAAATTTTAAAATGGTCACCAACAAGCTCCTTTACTTCACGCAGCTTGTTCGGGTTATTTGTAGCGAATACCAATCCTTTCATCCAAGTATATTCATTAACATTTGCAAAGAGTACATTTCTTTAAAAAACGAAATCCCCCGCTATTTATTACATAACGGGGGATTTCTATGAAGAAACAAAATTATTTTATTACATCAAACCCTTGACCGTAAACACCGTTCACGTTAGCTTGAGAGATAAATGCATTGGGGTCGATAGCTTTGATTATCCTGAATATGGCTACCGAATCAGACCGCCGTGCCAATACGATCAGCACTTTTACCGGTTGCTTCGAATACCAACCCTGTCCGTCGAGCAGTGTAACTCCCCGGTTAGCATCGGTATTGATCGTGTTCGCGATCTCTTCGTATTTTTGCGAAAAAATCATGAACTGAACTGACCGCCGCGACGAATTGATCACCATATCACATAAGTTTGAAACAATCAACATCACGACAAACCCATATACGATCTTCTCAAATCCATCATTTCCGGGCAGGAAATAAGAAGAAGAAATAATCATCAGGTCACAATAAAGCATCGTTCTTCCAATCGATACATTACGATGTTTATTTACCATTGCTGCAACAATGTCTGTACCGCCGGTACTTCCGTTATGGATAAATACGATTCCGATTCCTACGCCACAAAGCAACGAACCGATCACCGCATTCATAAACGGCTCTCCCTTTACGATTGCCTCTGTAAAAAGGGGCTGCATCAGATAAATGAGAAAACTCATTACTCCGGTTCCGAAAATCGTACGGATCACAAACGTTTTGCTGACAGACTTAAATGCAATAAGCAGCAATATGATGTTAATCACAAATACGGATATACCTACCGGAATATTTGTCAGATAATAAATCAGCGACCCCAGACCTGCCATTCCTCCGATCACGATCTTCTGAGGCAGGATAAAGGCGGTAAAACCGAACGAATAAATAAACAGACCTAAAATGATCATTAAATAGTCACGCGCATGTGTAACTATTATTTTTTGCGATAACTGCATAGTCAGCCAAAGGTGTTACGAAAGAGTATTTTGAATATTAAAGTACGATGTTCACAATTTTGTTTGGTACGACAATCACCTTCTTAGGGGTCTTACCTTCAAGCCATTTTGCAGAATTCTCGTGCTCCAAAACTGTTTTCTCTACTTCCTCTTTCGATGTATCTGCGGCAAATTCTAAGTTAAAACGCGCTTTCCCGTTGAAAGAAACGGTATAGTTTACACTCGACTCTTTCAGGTATTCTTCGTTCAGAACCGGCCATTGAGCATCACAAACGGATAATTCATGGCCTAATGCATGCCATAGCTCCTCTGCAATATGCGGAGCAAAAGGTGCCAGCAACACAACAAGGTCTGACAAGATCTGCTTATTTGAACTTTTCAGTGAAGTCAGTTCATTTACACAAATCATGAAAGCCGCAACAGAAGTATTAAAAGAGAAATTCTCAATATCCCAGCTTACTTTCTTGATTAGCTTATGAAGTGCTTTTAATTCCTCTTTTGTAGGCTCTGCTGATACCGGAAGGAACTGCTCATTTTTGTAGAACAAGCCCCACAATTTTTTCAAGAACCGGTGTACACCATC
>JAVWBH010000119.1:2892-8497 GCA_036649595.1 Bacteroidales bacterium | reverse complement strand
AGGAACCTTCCTGTTTTTTGTATAGATTAACAGCCATCCACCTGTATGCGATTGCTGTTGATCGTTGATTGGATGTCAATGGAGGCATTAGTACCAATCCGTCTTTATTACATTTATCCTTGAATTGTGTCCAACATTCGTCGAGTGTTTTTGATGAAGCATTATATAACATCCCGTATCCTAGCTTATTAAAGCGGGCTGAATCATTGATAGAAACTAATATTCCTTTGTAAACATGAGATGCAACAGTTGCAATATTGACACTTTCTGGATTATCGATATCATAAAGTATGTATCCGTTGACCCATTCTGACATTAATTCTGTTTTACCCAATAAATCCCAAATAGAAGAGTTTCCTGTCTCCTGCATGGGCAGATTATTTTGTAGTCGCTGATAGGCAGGGACATCCGAATGAATCCATACCATCGTTTGCGAATTACCCTCGTTTACCGCTAGTGCGGCGAGGCCGCATAGAGATTCCTGAACCAATCGTTCTTCAAGCGATACACTTTCACTCCTAACACTCCAATAGAATCGTCCCATTTTCTGCTTAGGAAAAAGATAATGGTCTTTCGTTTTGGGAGAGACTAAGGAGTCACCGTATGAAACCTTGGAAATAAAATGACAAGAGCTGAAAATCAGCAGAAAGGAATAGAGTAGGATGTTCTGTCTTAAATTAATAGTTTTCATACAATTTGTTTTTCGATGTGGAGGTATATCTTCTTATTAGATAGATATACCTAAAAAAAGCCGGCTATCAGAATATTACACAAGAGATAACCGGCTGTAATTAAATTGTAATTTATTTTACCGGGACATATTTTTGGTTATTAAAGAAGTTGTTTTGGTTTACATATAGTATATCTAAATACTTCTTGAAAGCGACCAATTCTTTTATTTAATAAAGATTTAAACTGAAATAAATTTTGCAATGTTGGCGAAGAATAGTCCACTTTAATTCAGATCTGATGGGAGAGGACTTACTTTCCAAATCTGTTTATTCGATTTTCCAGTTACAAATTTAATTACTCCTCCCTGGCTGATCTGATCCCAGGTGAGCCACGAAGAGGGGAGAGAGTGATTATTGAACTTGACATTTTTAATATAAGGTTCTTTCATTCCTTTGCTTGTTATTTGTAATACACCGTTTGGAAAAGATATTTTCACATCGTCAAATTGAGGAACACTTAAAGAAAAGCCGCCTTCTCCCGGTATCATTGGGTATAAACCGATAGACGCGAATACATACCATGCACCCAAAGTGCCTAAATCGTCATTGCCTGGTATTCCCGACGGTGTACTATTGTACATTTCATTTAGAATGCGGTGTGTAGTAAGAGATGTTTTATATGGGTTATCGGTCCAATTATAAATCCATGGTACTTGAAGATTCGGTTCGTTCCCGGCTGCAAACCAATCATCTTCATATCCGGCATCGAGGCGTTGGAAAAGGGAGTCGAGTCGCTCTTCTGCAAACTCTTTGCCGCCTATAGTGTCGATCAGCGTACAAATATCATAAGGCACCATCCAGAAATAGTTTTTATGGGTAGCCTCCCGCCAATCGTGGCGTATATTTTTCCAATTTCCATTCGCTTCACGTGAGTGTAGCCATTTATTAGCTGGATTATAAAGATTTTTCCAGAGTTTCGAGCGGTTGATAAAGAATTCTGCTTCAGGTTCATTCTTCAACGCATGACGAGCGAATAACCCTATAGCATAGTCTGTTGAGGTATATTCCAGCATTAGGGATGCCGGTGCAAGACCATGATTTATATATTCTGTCAGATGTGGGCGAATTTCCTGATTCTGTGAACGCAATAAAGGAATTGTGGCTCCTCGTTTCATATGCTTAAATGCCGTTTGGTGATCAAAGTCTTGTCCTCCAAAAGCATAACTGTTAGCAATCAATATTGGAGTGGGATCTCCCTGCATGATTCCCGTTTCAATATTAGCAAGGATCCATCGGCCATAACCACCACTCTGCTCGGCAAAGTTAATTAGAGATTGCATCATATCGCTGCTTTCTCTTGGATATAGCATTGCAATTAATTGTCCTTGAGTATGATATGTGTCCCAGACGCTGAATGAACTGTATGTGTCTCGATCTGAATTATAGGGCTTAAAATTAGCCCCCATATAGTCGCCGTTCACATCGCTCACTATATTCGGATAAATCAATGAATGGTAGAGATGTGTATAAAACTGAACTAGGCGATCGGAATCGTCTGATTTTACTGATATTTTTGCTAAGGAACGATTCCATTCTGTCTGACAATCAGTTAAGTATGATTCAAAGTTCTGGCGACGATCACTTGCTGCCAGGTTCTTACGCGCATTTTCAACAGAGACGTATGAAATGGCAATACGATAATTTACCTGGCTATTCTGATCAGTATCAAAAGTAAAAAAGCCTCCTGAGCTTGGACCGAAAGCATTTTCTACATTGGGTAGTAGGGCATTTCCTGTCCATACGCCTGTTTGAGTAGCCGGTCGGTCGAATTCCACGGCAAAATATATCTTATAGTTGGTTGGTGTACCGCAAAATTCGCCGCCTATAGCAAAGCCTTCACAAGAGGTCGCTGAAGTAATTTCAATATGAGCATTTGTAATAAACGTCGAATTAATACCGGATCCGATCAATACTGTACCTTTTCGATCAGGAAACGAGAATCTCGCTATTCCGGACCGTTTGTTTACAGTCAAATCTGCTCTAGTCATATCTGGCATTTTTACGGCAAGATAACCGGCTGAAGAGTTAATTATCTGATCATAGGCAGGGAAATCGTTCATTTCCTGAGGTGATTTACTCAATTCTCCACTGACAGGTAATACGGGGAAATTCCCCATATTTGGACATCCTCCGGTTAATTGGTTTACAACAAAACCCTTGTGAGGAGAAAAAAAACTTGGTGTAAATTGAATCATCCCAAAAGGATAGGTAGCCCCGATATGATTGAATCCACATCCGAGTCCGTTTCCCTTAGTTCCAATCTGTGTATCAACTAATTCGGCCAGATTTTTGGAAAAAACCGAAATAGGTTGCAATAAAATTATTGTTAAAATAAAAGACAAAAAATTATTCATATTTCAAAGTGTATGAAAGTGTATAAGAAATCCGCTTCTCAATGTCAGAGGGCCAATAATCCGGTCCTATATTAAACTTGGAGGCGAATTCATTGCCTTCTTCGGGCACACCTTCGTAATTAATAAACATTTTTAATTTATCTCCTCGTAATCGTTGGCCCAAAATGTTAACTCAACTAATTGGAATCCTTGGTTCTTAACCGTTTCAGTGACACGGAATCGGATATAACGATATTTTTCTACGCCAGGTACGTCCATTTCCTCAAATAGAGAGTTGGCGCCATCTATTGAAAATTGAGAAATCAGATTCCATCCCTTGCTTATAAATTCGTCTGGGTCACTAACGCTTGTTTCGGATCCAGTCAGATCATTGATCCCCCAAAGTTCGATTTTGGTCGGATTATTACCTGCAAAGTTGGCTGGGTCGCGCATATCGATTCGCATTCTTGATAAAGCCGCCTTCACGCCTAGATCTATTGTAAAATGCAGCGGGATAGCATTTTCACCAGAGTGATATCCGAACCTATCGCCTAACCATCTGCTATCGTCATCGAAAAGATATAAATCAGGATTCGCACCATATGAATTCCCTTTATTGTCGCTAGGTAAATGCATCAGGCGAAAAAGACTCTTTTCTAATTTCGCTAATGGAAGATCGGGCATATGGATCTTTGTTTTATCTAGGAAAATAGTATCTATGCCGTTTTCCCCGGTGATAATACCACTTTCTATATTTGCTTCTGTTTGTGGAATCCAATTTACCGGTAACTTCATATTTACCGAATCATTAGAGATGTACTCTGTTATTTCACCTGTTAAGGATTGGTAAGAAAAGCGGGTAATTTCTGCATAGGGATTTTCAGCCTTATGTGCCCAGCTTGCAAAGAGCCCATCTTTATTCCTTTCGTATCCTAAAAGGCGCCTGTTCTTCTGACTTGTAATAAAAATATCCCCGATTGACTTTCCGCTAACTGTTTGTATTATGGACATATTGTCTTTTTTGTCGAGGGTATAGACCTTGAACTCATAGGTTCTTTCTTCCAGATTGTCGATTATGATCGAATAAAACGGAGTTTTCGGATCTGTTATTTCGAATACTTCGCGATGGTTATCAAACTCGACGACGGCTTGGCAGGAATTACCCAAATATTTCGTGTTACCTACTAACATAAGTCGGTTGAATCCGCTCCTTACATAAAGAGAGTCTAATTTGCCGGCATAAATTTGTTCTCCGTTTAGATATTGTTCATGGATTGATTCAAGATCGCCACAAGCAGTCAAAAGAGCGCATAAGGCAGTTGCTGTAAATGATATGATTATATTGTTTTTCATTGTGAACTAGTTTATCAGATATTATTTAATCAAGAATATCACCCCAGAAAGATAGTTCCCCAATGACCGTAACCTCTTGTTCTCCCCATGTTTCTAGGTTAACAAAACGTAGATAACGAATAGGAACCATACTTTCGATATCTATCTCAAATTCTTCTCCTTTGCGTTGATATTCAAGATCTTCGGCTGAAACTTGTCCAATCGGGAATCCTGATGGTTTGAATGAATAGCAGTCCTTAATGAGAATCCATCCGGCCTGAGGGGTAGTTGGGTTATAAGGCGGAAGATCGTTAACATCAGCAACTCCATATATCATAAAATGTTTCGGATTACCATGTGTGTAATAAGTATCCCCTCCACGTTGGTATAGTTTGAAGCGACTCAGCTTTACAGTAACACCCAAGTCTATTGTTAATTGATGCGGCAATGCGCAAAAAGCGGTATGTCCGCAGTTCCATTGGTCATCCCATCTGCCATCCCAGATATTATCAACCCTAAAAGAATAATCACTGAAGTCTTTGTCTCCTGTCATTTTAAAGACGGAGAATTTGGTTTTATCAAGGAAGTCATCCGGTTTTGGTATCCCCTCGACATATAGCGTATCCGTTGTGTTTCCCCATTTGTCTTCAATGTAGATTCCGAAATTAGATTGTTCAGTCTCAAATCCCCTAAAATTGAATTTGCCTTCGTTCTGGCTTGTAAAGAAAGATTGGCGATATACCATTGTATGGGTCTTGGGATCATATTTCGCAACATTGATGGATATCTCAGCGCGCAATGGATTCGAGAAAGAGCCTTTTAGGCCTCCGTAATCGATCTTGGCCTCCAGCGTCGGAAAAATGGAATGGATAGCCGGTTCTTTCGTCGCGATGGTAATTTTCGTTGGCTCGGAGTGATTTTCTCCGCGGTCGACTGCAAAAAGAGTTACCGGGTATTCACCCATGATACCATATCCTTCCACGATTAAGGAGTCGTTCACTGCTGATGATTTAACTTCCTTTTTCTGATTAAGGTTATTGGTGAATGTAGCTTTAATATATAAAACATCCTCATCTTTAGGTGATGTATAAAAAATTACAGCTCCCCCTGGAGTACTTCGTATGCTATCTACAGATACGATGCCAGGAGCATCCTTGTCACTACCAAAGGGTAGATGTCCCTGATAATTCTCACAAGAAGAAATAATAA
>JAVWBH010000119.1:0-2882 GCA_036649595.1 Bacteroidales bacterium | reverse complement strand
ATAAACTGTTGTTTCATAGTGATTTGATTTAATAGGGTTTACCATCCAAATGATTGTACTAGATTCGAATTCTTGAGCATTTCCGTTTGGCTGATTGGCCACAGATAACTCTTTTGTAAATAATCACGATAATAAATATTCTGAACTTGATAGAAATTCGAGGCCGAACTTTCAAATACGGTCCACCCTTGTATCGGTTTACTTAGATATTCCTGAGCAAGACGCCAACGACGCAAATCCCAGAAACGCTGTCCCTCAAACACGAATTCGTTCAGACGTTCTTGGCGAATAATCTCGCGCATTCCTTCTTGAGTATTGGGTTTATTAGGGTTATTCGAATAAGCGTTCCAGGTTGTCTGGAGATTTGAGTTCTTGTCCAACCCTGCTTTATGTCGTACCCGCTGAATGTATTCGTAAACGTCTTCGTTGGGTGTTCCATTGACCTCATTGGCAGCTTCCGCATACATTAGATAAAGGTCACTCAAACGGATGATTGGAAACGAATATTCTTTGATTGCAAGATTTCCTACCTTAATGATGTTCTCGTAATTAATTACTTTTTTAGTAAAATAGCCTGTAATGGAATAGGTTTCAATACCTGATTTTCCAGATAGTTGCCCCGCTTTAGCGGCTACCGCAGGAATATTTTCAGGATTTTCTGCCTCCATAGAAAACCATTTGCCTCCGTCGAATCCGATATAAGCATAAAAACGCGGTTCGCGGTAGGTATGCAATCGGGAAGTAGAATATCCCTCTTGGATTTGGTATATATGGTCTCTGGCCAGCTGATCGTTAATATTTATGGTTTGGTATCTCATTGAATAATCCCATGTCTTATCTTCCTTAAGTGGAATACCGTAGTTCGAATAAAAATCTTCTACTACATTTAAAGTAGGAACATGTGTCTTCTTTGTTGAGTTTAGTGATTGCGCATGGTCATAAGTAAGGCGTGGTTGACACCAATCCTGTAATGCCCTTGTATAATTTGGCCCGAGAGACCAAATCACTTCTTTATTAAACGACTCTGTGATTGTGGCGCGTAATGTTAGTTCTTGTTTGATCTCTTCGCTGAGCTCTCCGATAGGCAACAATTTTGTGAATCGGAAAAGTTTATGTCCGGCACTTTCCGCTTCATCGATAGCTTGGCGACATGCCTCCAATGCCCGGCCCCATTTGTTTCCGTCATAAACGGGGTTGATCAGTGGGATACCTTGTTTATCTGTGAATTGAGCATATTGTTCATTCCCATTAAAGAGAGGGCTCGCAGCCTGGACCAATACTTTTGCTTTAATCGCCTTACAGGCGGCCATCGTCAAACGCCCACTTTCCGTACTGGCTGATGTTATAGACTGAGGCAATGAATTTGAGTCGATCACTTCGTCGAGTAAGGAAACAATATAATTGACAACATTGTCTACTGATTCCCTCCGAACACGGGTCTGCTCAGGAGAGGCATCCACAGGAATATTTTCTGCAACAATTGGAATGGGGCCATACATTCTCATAAGCCAAAAGTGATAGAATGCCTTTAACGTCTTTACCTCACCAATCCAACGGGCCATTTCTACATTGGTTAGACCAGGAACACTTTTAATATTTTCAAGGAAAATATTACAGTCGCGTATGGCTATCCACATATTATATCCACCTTGACTTCCCTCCCAAAAATTGCAATAAGGATCAACTGCATTCTGCATCCCTTTCGCTAATCGGAAGCTGGTTTTGTTATCCATATAGAAATCTTTCTCAGTATAATACCAGATTTCGTCCGCGGCTAGTAAGGCAAAGTTTTCCACAGGATTAGCATACTCCGGTACATAACTATAACAAGTAGTTAAGAACTTTAGTGCCCCTGTGCGTGTATTAAATGCAATTTCTACGGTTGCTATATTATCAGGTAAAATATCAAGATAATCACATGAATTCATCCCTACAAGCAAGCCTAGGGCTAAGATATATTTCTTCATAGGTCTATTTTTTAAAAATTAAGATTTACACCCAGGTTCATTACTCGCTGCAGAGGATAAGCCAATCCGTTTCCTCCCATTTCTACATCCCATAATTTGAAACTGCTTAAGGAAAATAGATTGGTACCGCTAAAGTAGAAGCGAGCAGACGATAAACCGATTTTGTCCATAAATACATTTTTTTTATTGAACGTATAGCCGAACTCTATAGCTTTTAACCGCAGAAAAGCTCCATTCCTAAGCCACCAAGTACTATTTTGAACATTGTTTTCAACTATTTCATCCGACAAACGTGGCCATTCTGCATAAATATTACGATCATCTTCAGACCAATGGCTATCAGCCCATGATTTTAGAAGAGCATTCTGATTCTGGAAAGGCGAAGTAGCATGAGGGTCAACGAAGAATGAAGAACGTGCAGAACCTTGGAAGAAAACGGAAAAATCAAATCCTTTATATCCCGATGATATTCCGAAACCATAGATTATACCAGGTGTAGTGGGATACCCTATCGGCACGATATCATTACTGTTGATCAACCCGTCGTTATTGATATCTTTATATTTGATATCTCCGGCTGCGTAATTCCCGAAAGTTTGTATTGGAGAGTTCGCAATATCGGCTTCGTCTACAAACAGGCGTTCTGCAATATATCCGTATGGTTGGCTCAGAGAGTTGCCTATCTTTGATTTCCATGGCATACCGGCCGATACATAATCCAAATCTTCGTAAACTTCAAAACGGCTGGTAGCATAAGTGATATTACCACGTCCCGATAGCCAGAAGTCAGGAGTAAAATAATGACTGTAATCTGCCGATACTTCAAACCCCCTTGACGATACTTCTCCGATGTTCGCTCTCAGTGGTACCTGAAGCCCCATGGAGTTAGGTATTTGACTACGATCCATTAATATA
>JAVWBH010000118.1:0-8508 GCA_036649595.1 Bacteroidales bacterium | reverse complement strand
GGACCACTGAGTCGGGCGAGGTCGTATCTGAATCAGAATCGTTCAGTTACCGGTTAAACGATCATACGACACTAAAAGCGGTTTTCGAAACGATACCCGTTCACCAGCTTTCAATAGACCGCACCAACGGGGCTAAAAGCTATATGATCAATCTGATCCCCGCACCCACCTTCATTGACGGAAAAGGGTATTATGAATCGGGAACGGAGGTATCCCTTCAGCCGGCCTCAAATATGATTCTTACGTTTAATCATTGGGAAAACGGCTCTACAGATCCGAAAAGAGTGATTCTGATGGAGAGCGACATGAAACTGACCGCCCACTATAGTGCAGCAAGCTATATTGCAGGATGGGATTTTGCCATCTCTGATCCCAAACAAGACCGGAGTGCCGATTTTATTGCCGAAACGACCAACGCCGGCATGTTTCAGGCCCTATCTGCCGACGGGACAACAAAAAGCTGGTTGGCAAAAGGCGAAGATCTTTACCAGGAAGGACGCCATGCCGTTATTAACTGGCATGGAGCCAATGACAATGTATATTTTCAGGCCCGCTTTTCGACCAAAAACTACCGTAACATCCGGATATATTCGAAGATGCTCTCGTGTTATTTCTCTTATAAAACACAAAAAATAGAATGGTCGGTTGACGGTAAAAATTTTGAAGCATTAAACATGCTGACCTTCGATGCACAAAAAACCTGGTATGATTTCAACACTTCACTTCCTGAAACAGCCAATGGTCAGGATATGATTTTCATTCGTTGGATTCCGGATTATAATGCCGGAACTTTAGGAAATACCGCTGATAAAGACGGTACTTCTATAACTGATATTTTTATATTAGCTGATAAAGATCTGATCAATGATGAGGAAGCTCCCTTACTGATATCCAGCTTACCAGAAAATATGGCAACCAATATTTCTGCAAACGGATCAATAATACTGAATTTCAATGAACAAGTACAACCGGGATCTGCCAATTGTACGCTCAACGGCGAAAGCATGACGGGTGTATTCAATAACTCGACCGTAATATTCAGGTATAATGGCCTGGAGTACGATTCTGATTACACATTCGATATTCCTGCCGGAAGCCTGAAAGATATGTCGGGGAATCTTTTTGCAGGAGGCGAAATCAAATTCAGAACGATGGTAAAAGTACAACCGGAACCACGTTTGTTTGACTTAGTGGTAGCCGCCGACGGGTCGGGAGATGTAAAAACAGTAAAAGAAGCAATTATGCTTGCACCCGAAAACAGCATCAAGCCTTATCTGATCTTTATAAAAGAGGGAATCTACAAAGAACACATTGAGATTCCGCTAAATAAGCCTTATATACACCTGATTGGCCAAGATCCTGAAAAAGTGATTATTACGGACGATCAATTATGCGGAGGGGAAGAATCCGTTACCGGAAAACCGGCTTTGCATGTAAGTCAGGGCGCAACCGTTGTCGTAAATGCAGAAAATTTCTTTGCCGAAAATATTTCGTTCGAAAATAGTTGGGGAATTGATAAAAACAGCGGCCCGCAAGCGTTAGCCTTATTCACGAATAATGACCGCATTATCCTTAACAACTGCCGTCTGCGCAGTTATCAGGATACCTATCTTACTTCTACCCGAAAAACGACAGATCGCCACTACCTGCATAATTGTTTTATTGAGGGTGCCGTAGATTTCATATATGGCGGCGGAGATGTGTATTTTGACGCATGCACACTTTATATTGTCCGGAAATCAGGTGGTTATATTGTAGCCCCATCTCATAAAACAGATACAAAATGGGGATATGTATTCATGAATAATACGATTACAGCCCCGGCAACCCCGTCCGAAACGAATATCTGGCTGGGACGTCCGTGGAAAGATGCACCTAAGACGGTATTTCTGCATACCAAAGCGGAAGTAACAATCCCTGCTGCCGGATGGTTTGATAATATGGGGGCGATTCCCGCAATCTTCGCCGATTACAATACGGTTGACGGACAAGGAAACAAGGTAGATCTGAGTCATCGTATTGAAGATTACTGGTATTGGGCCGATGATTCTAAAACGCAAAAAATAACAGGTAAGGCGAAAAAATCACTCACTGACAATGAAGCCGCTTCTTATACTATAAAAAATGTACTTTCTGGTGATGACCAATGGCAGCCGAATGCACTTATTGAGCAGACCGGAGCTCCTGTTGTTCGAAATGAGAGCGGATCTTTGACCTGGGATGCAATACCTTTTGCCATCAGCTACGTAATCTTCAAAGATGACCAGGTAGTTGCCTTTTCAGAAAAAAACACATATAAGCCTGCAGATCAAACTACGGCCACTTACAAAGTACGCGCCGTTAATGAGGCAGGAAGTCTGGGCGAAGAGTCGGCTCCGATCGTTTACATACCAATGGGTTTAGGAGAAACAGAAACAACGGAAGTGGGCATTACCGGACACAATCAAGAACTTATTTTTACAAAAATCGTACGCCCAACAACTATTTCCGTTTATCAGACGAATGGCATAATCGTAAATCGCCGGGAAGTTACCGGCAATACGATTATACCGGTTCAAAAAGGAATATATATTGTTAGAATACAGTCTGATCAACATAGCACGTCCCGAATAGTTTCAGTTTTCTGATATTTTTTCCGGCTATCTTAAAAATAGAAAGAGATACTGTCTTTTAAAAATTGGCAGTATCTCTTTTGTTTATTTGAATTTTACCCCTTAACACCCCTTTGGGATCGCTTTAGATAGGAGGTGTGATCCTTTTTTATTATTTTTGTAAAACCATGCAATTTTAACAATTGAACACATTGAGTAAATCCATTATGCAAAAAACATATCTCTTTTTTTTGTTGTTTCTCCTGTCTACCCTATCAAAAGGAGAGATTCGTTTGAAGGTTAATGAATTTTTCACCTCCGACGGATTACCACATCGCTCCATCGGGTGTATGATACAAGATAAGGACGGATTAATGTGGTTTGCCACCTGGAATGGATTATGCTCTTACGACGGACAGCAGTTCAGAGGATATAACACAATCGATTCTTTAAAAATAGGACGTCTGGATGTTATTGCCGAAACAGAAAAAGGAGAAATCTGGTGTCAGAGTTATGATAATCATTTTTATTTGTTTCATCCGGCTACAGCAACATTTTCTATTTGCGACACGGTGATGCCCACCCTTCTTCCGGGTAAAAATACGATAAAAAAAAAGGTTGAATGCATAGGAAACCGGCTGATTCTGTATCCGCCTTTCTTATCGGAAAAATTTGAATTCCAGGTAAATGAAAACAAAGGACTGGAATCTACTTTACATTATTGCTATGGCGATAAGCAAGGAAACCTTTGGGTAAACTTCAATGATAAACTGTATAAATTCAGCTTTCTGCCGATTCGTTATAATACACAGACCAGGCCCGACGGAGAATCATCTCCCCTTTTCAACAATGAGGTGCGATCATTTATGATCGATCACCACAACCGACTCTGGATAGGTTGCAAAAACAAACACATATACATTTATAACGCTAAGAATCAGTTTATCGGATACTTTTCACGAAATGGCCGTATCTCCAGAGAACCGGTCTCTTTTGACGGCAAAGTATACCATATGTTAGAAGATAAATCGGGAGATATCTGGATTGCAACAAAAGGTGAAGGTTTATTCCGAATGGAATCAACAGAAGCAGAGGATGTATTTAAGCCGACTCATTATCATACTCAGAATAAAAATGCGGCCATCAGCAACAATGAATTATATTATCTTCAGGAAGACCGCGACCAAAATATCTGGACCGGAACCTTCGGATGCGGATTAGATAAGATTCTGCCGAAAAGAAAGGATCTTGAACAAACACCGGTAAACCAGACACATATCCGCAATTTCTGGAATATTTTTCCGAAAAACAAGAAAGGAGTGCGGGTACGCCATTTTGAATTTATCCGCGAACACCTGCTTGCGGTAGCCACTACAGACGGACTGATGCTTTGCAATACGGAAACCGGGAAGATGCAAACATTGGGAAACGGCAACACAATGCAGGTACATAAAGCACATAATGGAAAGATCTATGTTGCTACATTAGGTCAGGGCCTCAAACAACTTATTGAGAATAATCACTCGTGGGAATTGGTTTCCGTTACCGCATCACAGGGCGATTTACCGGATGTGATCGTATCTCTTACCGAAGACCAGGAGGGTAATATCTGGCTGATATCAGATAATTACCTCACAAAAGTATATTCGGAAACAGGAATAACAGAAAGATATGGCGAGTCGTTTTTCAACAAGGCAATTGTTTTTTCAGAAGCGATTCCGGTATTAACCCGACATGGAGATCTCCTTTTAGGTACGGCATCCGGATTTATACGGATGAACCCCCGAAAGGTAAAACGAGACAGCGCCTTTATTCCGAATCTTATTTTCACTGATTTAAAAATCAATAACAAACATCAGATAACCACGAAAATCCTGCCGGATTCTCTGCAGGAGTTTACATTAAATAAAACTGACAACTCTTTCGCCATTCAATTTTCGGCACTCGATTTTATAAATCCGGATAATATCAAATATGCCTATTCGCTCGAAAAAGAAGATGCAGCAGAAAACTGGATTTACATACGTAATCATCATTCAATTTCCTTTAGTAATTTACAAAAAGGGAAATATCGCTTACGTATCAAGTCAACCAACAGCGACGGCGTATGGGTACCAAACGAGAAGTCAATTATCATCACGGTAGAGAGTCCGGTGCGCTGGCTATTGTACGTAATTCCCGGATGCATCCTTTTATTGGGTGCCGGGTGGTTTGTTTATTATAGAAAACGACAAGTAAGCAGACTACTGGAACAAGCGGATAAAAAAGAAGAGATTGAACTGAATCCATCCTGCCCGGAAATCCGGACTCAGGACGATATTTTTATTGAGAAAATCATGAAGTATATGGAAGAGAACATGGATAATCCGGATCTTTCAGTAGATGTATTTGCCTCATATATGGGATATAGCAGAAGTCGGTTTTACAAACAAATGAAAAGCGCCATCAATAAAACACCGGTTGACTTTATCAGAGAAATAAGGATTAAACGGGCAACTTACCTATTTGATTCACACCAATATAACGTATCCGAAGTTGCATTTATGACAGGGTTTAGTGATTCTAAATATTTCAGTAAAGTATTCAAAAAAGAAACAGGGCTTACTCCGACTGAGTATCTGAATAAAAGAGATAACCCGTAAGAAGATTTCATACGGGTTATCAGGTAATTATCTCTTCAGTCTTTATTACAAGCAATGTGTTTCAATTGAGCACTTTCCGATAATTGTATATTTTCTGTATCAGAGCCGCTTATATCAATCGCATTTTCCAATGTTGACGGATATCTGAATTCGGTAGCCTGGAGGTTCTTTACATTATCAAGAACTAAAGCAGCCCCTTCAACAGGAATGATCTCCACATTCTTAAATGAAATCTGATCCGATTCGGCCAGATGCGCGCCATAACCGGCCGTGATAAAAATATTTTCCAATGCGATATGGCGAATATTCATTTCAGGCAGTCCGTTAAACAACATGGCCCTCCCGACATTCCGGGCTGTCATATTCGTGATTGAAATCTGTTTGAACTCAGGCGTTGTTTCATCCGCCATAACAGGATCTGCCGGTAACCCGGAGTTTTTCTGAGCATAAAAGAGATCAAATAAAAGTGCCTCCCGAGCTATATTGGCCATATGCACATCCCGAATATGTATATTTTCAACAACTCCGCCCCTTCCGCGGCAACTTTTAAAACGCAATCCCACATCTGTACCGATAAACTGACAATTCGAAACAAGAATATTTTTAACGCCTCCCGACATTTCACTTCCCACAACAAAACCGCCGTGTCCCTGGAATACCTTACAATTATCAACCAATATATTTTCTGTAGGCACGCCCCGAAGACGCCCCTCTTCATCTTTTCCGGATTTCAGACAAATCGCATCATCCCCTACATCAAAAACACTATTGATTACCAATACATTCCGGCAAGATTCAAGATCCAGTCCATCTCCATTTTGTGCATATCCGGGATTACGGACAAAGATTCCGTCAATGATCACATTCTCACACAGAAGAGGATGAATATTCCAGTTTGGAGAGTTCTCAAACAACACTCCTTCCAGAAGCAAGTTTTTGCATGAAACAAAATTAATCATGACCGGACGAAGAAAATCATGTATAGCCTGCCAGTCGGCTTCTGTCATTTCTGCTCCAAACCCTTTTTCCTTACTTTGCTGATACCCCTTTAATGCCTTTTCCGTAGGGAACCAAAAATTATCATTAATAACGATACCACCTGTTTTGACTACCTGATGCCAATGGTTTCTGGTTACTTTTTCTTTTTTCAACGGACGCCACGCCTCGCCACTGCCATTAATAGAACCTTCGCCCGTTATAGCTATGTTCTCCAGATTATGACCGGAAATCGGTGATTGACAGCGACGCGACTCGGTTCCTTCATATATACTCGTAACAAGAGGATATTGTGTAAAATCGGGGGTAAACTGGATAAGGGCTCCTTTCTGCAAGTGCAGGTTGATATTCGACTTAAATACAATCGGCCCCGTAAGCCAAATACCGGATGAAACAACCAGCGTTCCCCCTTGCTGCTTGTCTAACTCATCCATGGCCCGTGTAAAAGCATCCGTATTTAACGTGACACCATCTGCAACACCGCCAAAATCAGATAAAAAAACCTGATTATCCGGAAATACGGGACGCTGCAGAAGCGGCATTTCGAATGGTAATGTTTTATACAACGCCTCATAACTAATCCGGACCGGTGTTGATGGCTGCTTGCAACTGATCATACAGCAGCCGGTCATAAATACGATCGCTACACTTCTTAAAATTTTCATCTGAATCTATTTATAGGTTTTTGATTTTTGCAGGTCTCTACTGAATTAGAATTCAAAAAAGACATATGCAATATTAATAGCTCTGACTTTTTTCGGGGGGTACTTATTGTTAGAAATGGAGGATAAATATTTCGCGGCTCCGAAACAGACTGTTTTTTCAGAAAACATTTTTCCACCCTGGGCTATCTGGCTTATCGCACAGGGTGGATATGATATCAAAATCAACCGGATAAACGATAAAAGAGTCAGGGATAACAGATAATCATATCACTATATCTGATTATCTGCCCCCTGTTTTATCACTATAAATAGGGATTGACAACGACTAAAAAAAAGCCGTACTTTGTAATATCAGAAATGAAGGTCATATTCTGATTAAGAATAGAAACTAATTTTTAGCAAAAAGTTTTTAGTTATTTGAGTGTTTAAGTGTAACAACGGCCCGAAGTGATTTCGGGCCGTTGTTACATCCGGTAATACATAAAAAAAGCCGTCCCGGTAAAGGACAGCTTTTTTTGATTTATTTCTTATAAAGGAATATTTCCATGTTTTTTCGGCGGATTAGTCACCGATTTATTTTTCGTCATTTCCAATGCCTGGATCAGTTTAAAACGAGTCTGGCGAGGAAGAATGATTTCATCAATATAACCCAATTCAGCTACACGATATGGATTTGCAAAGTTTTCTTTATAATCAGCGATAGCCTGAGCTTTCGTTTCGGCATCCGCATTGCGATAAAGAATATTCACAGCCCCTTCTGCACCCATAACGGCGATTTCGGCCGTCGGATAACATAAATTAATATCAGCGCCGGTCTGCTTGCTCGACATCACGATATAAGCACCTCCGTAAGCCTTACGCGTAATAAGTGTAATTTTCGGAACTGTAGCTTCAGCATAAGCATATACGATTTTAGCTCCGTGGCGAATAATTCCGTTATGCTCCTGAGTCGTACCCGGAAGGAATCCCGGAACATCCTCAAATGTAATTAACGGAATATTGAAACAGTCGCAGAAACGAATAAACCGGGATGCCTTATCAGAAGCATCGATATCCAATACACCGGCCAGATAGTTAGGCTGGTTAGCTACGATACCAACTGATTTACCTCCTAAACGGGCAAAACCAATCACGATATTTTTTGCGAAATGCGGCATTACTTCATGGAAATAATGATTATCCACTACCGATTCAATCAGCTCCTTAATGTCATAAGGCATATTCGGATCATCCGGAATCAAGCTCATTAAAGCTTCGTCTTCACGGCGAATATCATCCGTACAGCTTTCTGTAGGAGCATCCTCCATGTTGTTCGAAGGTAAGAAACTCATCAATTCGCGAATACCCATCAGAACTTCTTCTTCCGAATTACCCATAAAATGAGCTACCCCGCTTTTGCTGCTGTGAGTCATAGCACCTCCGAGATCCTCTTTCGAAACCTCTTCGTGTGTTACTGTTTTTACAACATCCGGTCCGGTCACGAACATATGACTTTTTTCTTTTACCATGAAGATAAAATCAGTCAAAGCCGGCGAGTAACAAGCACCGCCTGCACATGGGCCGAGAATAGCCGAAATCTGAGGGATCACCCCCGATGCCATTGTGTTCTGGTAG
>JAVWBH010000117.1:0-8520 GCA_036649595.1 Bacteroidales bacterium | reverse complement strand
ACCCCGAGATTACAAATCACGTGCTCTGGCCAACTGAGCTAAAGAGGCATTTTAGAGTCCCGCACTCCGGATTTAAACGGCTACGGTCTTCTGACCAATAAAAAACCATCCAGTAGTATTCTTGCTGAATGGTTTTTATTTTGAGCCTCTTGTCGGATTCGAACCAACGACCCCGAGATTACAAATCACGTGCTCTGGCCAACTGAGCTAAAGAGGCAGGTGGGTAAGCTATCCACATCGCGCCGCTACAACTTCCTACCCTTGCTGCGGTCAGGCCCTGGGGGATTCGAAAGGAGCATGCCGTGTAGCACTTACCCGATGCAAAAGTAGATATATTTTCTGAACTTGCAACACCCCTGTTTGAAAAAAAAATTCATATTTCATCCAGAATATTGAATACAAAACAGTTAGCGACGAAACTTTTTTGAAAAAAAATTTCGTTTTTATTTATCACAAGTCCGAAATAGCCGTTTTATTAAAAAAATGATACTTTTGCAAGAGTGGATTTTCAGAAATTCAAGATGAAATTACGATGACAGAAGAAAAAAATAAAATTAATCGCTTTGCAATGGAATACGGACTTATTTTAAGTGCCTATTTCATCCTTAAATTTGGAGCTACTGTTTTCAGTACCCGGTTTACATTACTATCTATCCCGGCATGGGGAATGCTGCTTGGTATTCCGTTTGTATTATATTGGATGTTGCGTATTTTCCGTAATCGGCAGAATGGCGGATATATTGAGTTCGGAAAAGCATGGAGCATCTCCATGTTATTAATCTTTTTTGCCTCTTTGCCTGAAGCATTGGTGCAATATTGCTATTTTGAATTCATTAATCCGGCCTATATTCAAGAGCAGATCACACACCTGTCGGCAACAATCGAAACAATGGGCGATCTGAAAGAGAGTCCTGCCATAGCGGAACTCATCAATAACTATAAAACGGCAAGCACCCCTTCGGCTATCCAGATGGCTTTTCAGGGTATTTTCAATAATTTATTTTTTGGAGGTCTGTTATCGCTGGCTGTCGCAGCTGTGATTAAACGGAATGCTCCGACCGGCGGCAACGCTTTGTAAACCTTACTAATACCTATTATAACGTACCAGTATGAATATTTCAGTTATAGTTCCTTTATATAATGAAGAAGAGTCTTTACCGGAATTAATGAGTTGGATTGACCGGGTGATGACAGCAAATCAATTTTCGTATGAAGTTATTTTTGTAAATGACGGAAGCACCGATCATTCGTGGGATGTTATCACGGCGCTGCAACAGAAATATCCGACTGTACGTGGTATCAAATTCCGTCGTAACTATGGCAAATCGCCGGCATTGCATATCGGATTCGGCGAAGCTCAGGGCGACGTGGTGATCACAATGGACGCCGATTTGCAGGATAGCCCGGACGAAATTCCGGATCTTTACCGCATGATCACGGAAGAGGGTTATGATCTTGTTTCGGGATGGAAGAAAAAACGCTATGACCCGATATCTAAAACATTACCGACAAAGTTGTTTAACGCTACCGCCCGAAAAGTATCAGGGATCACCCTTCACGACTTTAACTGCGGATTAAAGGCTTACCGCAAAGAAGTAATCAAAAATATCGAGCTCTATGGCGATATGCACCGCTACATCCCCTATCTGGCGAAAAACGCAGGATTTAAAAAAATCGGCGAAAAGGTAGTGCAACACCAATCACGCAAATATGGCGTAACAAAATTCGGTCTCGATCGGTTTATCAACGGATATCTTGACTTGATGACATTGTGGTTCCTGTCGAAATTCGGGGTAAAACCCATGCATTTCTTCGGGCTACTGGGAACATTGATGTTTATTTTGGGCTTTTGCTCAATCATCGCGGTGGGAAGTTATAAATTGTATGCCTTATCATC
This sequence comes from Bacteroidales bacterium, assembly GCA_036649595.1. Lineage (GTDB taxonomy): Bacteria > Bacteroidota > Bacteroidia > Bacteroidales > JAUNSR01 > JAUNSR01. Next base: position 6,623 of record JAVWBH010000117.1, on the reverse strand, counting down.
GGGTGTCAGCGCACGACTGGTAACCGATACTCCGTATTTTTACCTGGCACTTACCGCTATGATTCTGGGCACCCAATTATTCCTGACCGGATTTTTAGGCGAATTGATTTCCCGAAACTCAAGCGAACGCAATAGCCAATATCAGATTGAAAAGATGATCTGATCAAATAACTCAGTTTTTTGTTTTAATAATGAATAAATCAAAATAGTATGGACTTCCTGGAATTATGCAACCGCCGTTGTTCGGTTCGCGATTATGAAGACAAACCCGTAGAACGTGAAAAACTGGAATATATCCTCAATGCAGGGCGCCTGGCTCCTTCGGCCGTAAACTTCCAGCCATGGGTGTTTATGGTGGTACGCGAACAGGAAAACCGGATTAAAATACAGGAGTGTTATCACCGCGACTGGTTTAAGAGTGCTCCTTGCTATATCATCATCTGTGCAGATCTGGCTCAGGGATGGAAGCGAAAAATCGACAAAAAGGATTTCAGCGACATCGATGCCGCCATCGCCACCGAACATATGTGTCTGGCTGCCACATCGATCGGATTAGGAACTTGCTGGGTATGCAATTTCGATCCGGAGTCATTACGTTCTAATTTCCATTTCCCAGACAACCTGGATCCTATTGCAATCTTGCCGGTAGGATATCCTAAAAATCCAAACCAGTGCGACGAAATACCCAAAGTACGCAAACCGTTAACAGAGATTGTACGATGGGAAAAACTATAATGTCTCTTTTTTTCGCCGTCACATCATTATGCGCATTCTTCTTACTGACGGCCTGCGGTGATGAGGGTTGTACGGAATCAACTGTCAGCTATACCGTTGCCGGAATCGTACAAAAACAGGTTTCGTCCAAAACAGCGATCAAAACAGTATCTGTATATGGTATTGATCAGGGAAAGGATACTGCTATGGTAAACGGGCAAAGCGATTTGAAAGTGATTTCGCTACTGTTAAATCCCGATACGGTTTATACGGCGATGGACTTTGTTTTTTCATTTGCCGAAATGGATACGATTCGCGACACAATTGAATTTTACTATAAAAATCAGGAATACTTTCTGACTATCGACTGTGGATGTACGGTATATAATTACCTCGACTCCATTAAACATACCGATCATCTGATCAAAAATATTGAGATTATAAACCCAGAGGTAAAGAATGAAAAATCGCCGAATATTACACTCTATTATTAAGCTGTCATTGCTATGCCTGACGGTAGGAGCGCATGCACAAACGGTGGTCGTTACAAAAGCCGACACAACCAAACAGCGCCATAACTATCCGCTATTCAACGGGGTTATGGTAGGTGTCAACATTGCCGATCCGATATTGCGGGCATTTGGACAGGAATACGGAGGATATGAAGGCGTGGTGGAAGTAAACCTGCACAACCGTTTTTTTCCGGAAATATCGTTCGGAATAGGAAGTGCAAAACATACGTCAGAGCGGGATTTTCATTACGAGGGAAAACCGGCTTTTTTCGGGCGTATCGGTATGAATTATAATTTCCGTTATAACAGCGACGTCCCTAATTACCTGATTGTGGGACTACGATACGGCTTTTCTTCTTATCGGGCGGATATTACCAACCTGTCTTACAACAACGGCTACTGGGATTCGAGCGGCCCGTATAACCTGCCGGATCAGAAATTCAATTCTCACTGGCTCGAAATCGGTGCAGGAATCCGGGTAAAAGTATTTAAGAAGCTTTATATGGGCTGGATGCTTTACTTCAAACCATTATTAAAAGAAGGGAATACGAAGTTCGCCAATCCGTGGTATATTCCGGGATACGGCGCAAACGGAAAAGGCTTCGGATTCAATTATACGATTTATTATAAAATCCCGTAAGGGCCGGAAACAGATCCCCCCTCAACAAAGGCACGACGGAGCTTAATCCGATCTTGCGGAAAAAAATTATCTAAATGAAAAAAAGAGGATTCATTGCCAGTGTCGTTTTTCTGATCGTATTCATGGCATTTTATTTCTTACGCGACAATCAGCCGGCAAAGGGCATCTATCAACGGGATGAGGGTACCATCTTCGGTACGATTTACCACATCTCTTATGAATATCCCGAAAACCTGCACCAACAGATCAAAGAAGAGCTGAAGCGGTTTGACGCGTCGATGTCTACATTCAACAAAAACTCAATCATATCCCGCATCAACCGGAATGACAGTACGGTAGAAGCCGACGAATGGTTCATACGCGTATTCAACACCGGCCGCGATGTGAGTGCGGCAACAGAGGGCAGCTTCGATATGACGGTAGCGCCGCTGGTAAACGCCTGGGGATTCGGATTTAAAAAGAGCGACCAGGTTACACCTGCGCTGATTGATTCGATTCGCAGTTTCGTAGGACAGGAAAAGATTCGTCTGGCAGGCAAAAAAGTCATCAAAACCGATCTGCGGGTAATGCTGGATGCCTCTGCCATTGCCAAAGGATATGCGTGCGATGTAATCGGAGAACTGTTGACGAAAAAAGGAATCCGCAATTATATGGTGGAAATCGGCGGCGAAGTGTCGGCCAAAGGTAAAAATACATCCGGCAAATGCTGGCGAATCGGTATCAATAAGCCGATTGAAGACCAGAGTGCTTCGGCGGGCGAAATTCAGGAGATCATCAACTTGTGCGGAGGCGGAATGGCAACTTCCGGCAACTACCGCAACTTTTATTACAAAGAGGGTAAGCGCTATGCACACACAATTGATCCGCGTACCGGATATCCGGTTGAACACTCCTTGCTGAGCGCTACCGTAATCGCGCCGAGCTGTATGCTGGCAGATGCCTTTGCCACCGCATTCATGGTACTCGGATTAGACAAGAGCATGGAGATCGTTGAAAAAAATCCGGAAATAGATGCTTATTTTATTTATGCAGACGGCAGTGAGGAGAATGCCGTAAAGATGAGCAAAGGGTTCGAGCAATATATGAAACGATAAAAATAACAGGGGCGGAAATCACATTATCCGCCCTTTTTCATTTCCCTTTTCGAAAAATACCGGGAATGCTATTCGTGATGATAAGGCTCATTATTCATGATGGTAAAGGCCCGATAAATCTGCTCAATAAAGAACAGCCGCACCATCTGATGGGAAAAAGTCATTTTGGAAAGTCCGATTTTTTCAGCGGCGGCGGCATATACCCGATCGGAAAATCCGTAAGGACCTCCGACAATAAATACCAACCGTTTATTTACCGTGTGCATTTTCTTTTCGAGATATGCAGAAAACTGAGAAGAGGTAAATTCTTTTCCTTTCTCGTCCAACAATACCACATGATCGCCTCCCTGAAGCGATTTCAGAATCAAATCTGCCTCTTTCTCCTTCTGTTGTTCGAAACTAAGATTTTTGGCGTTTTTAAGTTCGGGAATCACCTCCATTTCAAAAGGAATGTAAAATTTAAGTCGGTTACGATAATCATCGATCGCCTCGTTAAAATATTTACCATTGGTTTTCCCCACCACTAAAAAAAGAATTTTCATTTAAATATCATTTATTTTTTACAGCTGAAGCCACAGACACACCGATCCGGACAGAATATGTTATTAATCCCGATGAACCCAAAAAAGTGTTTTTTTGCAGATTTTTTATACATTTGCAAAGGTATCTTTTCCAAAGCACACGGCTTCCGAAATAAAAACACATTTACGACGGATTGAGATCTGTTTACAGCGGATAAAGATACGAAAAACGGATGATTACAGGAAACCTCGTTTTCCGTAGCAGGGAAGGATAGAATATGCGTTACCTCATTAATAGAAACCTATGAAACGATTTCTACTTATTATGTTCTTGCCGGTGCTTTTCATGCTATCGGTGTTCTCTCAGGGCTTGTCTGAACACATTGCCGATTGCTTCCGGAAAGGGAACGCCCCTTTGCTGCGTGGTTCGCTGGCGAATCAGGTCAATGTTTCCATGCCCGGACTGGTATCCGATTCAGACAAACGGAAAACCGAATTACAATTGGAAGAATTCTTCCGGCAAACGACCCCCAAGGGATTCGAAGTGATTCACAGCAGTGACAAAGGTGATACCGGCTTTCTGATCGGTATCCTCAATACGCAGAAAGGAAAATTCCGCGTTCATCTGTTGATGCGCAAAACGAACAGTAAATATTTAATTCACCAAATAAGAATAGAACAATTCAATGAATAATCTGATTGACGACCTGATTAAGTTGGCTTTTGCCGAAGATATCGGCGATGGCGACCATACTACGCTGAGCTGTATCCCGGCCGACGCAATGGGCAAATCAAAACTTTTAATTAAAGAAGAAGGTATCCTTGCCGGAGTTGAAATGGCTAAAAAAGTATTTGCAGCGTTCGATCCGGAATTGAAAATGGAAATCTTCATCGAAGATGGTGCACATGTAAAACCAGGCGATATTAAAATTCAGTCTTTGCTGCAAACCGAGCGTTTGATGCTGAATATCATGCAACGTATGAGCGGTATTGCTACCGTAACAAATAAATATGTAAAAGAACTCGAAGGCACGAAGACTCGCGTGCTGGATACCCGCAAAACAACACCGGGCTTACGTATGATTGAAAAGGCAGCCGTAAAAATCGGCGGCGGCGTTAATCACCGTATCGGTTTATTCGACATGATCCTGCTAAAAGACAATCACGTGGATTTCGCAGGCGGTATCGAAAAAGCGGTTACCAAAGCTAAAGAATACTGCAAGGAAAAAGGAAAAGATCTTAAGATCGAGCTGGAAGTACGTAACTTCGACGAGTTGAATCAGGCGCTTGCCGTTGGTGTAGACCGCGTCATGCTTGATAACTTCACTCCTGCCGATACCCGTAAAGCTGTTGAATTGATCAATGGCCGCGTAGAGACAGAATCATCAGGCGGAATTACATTTGCCACTCTTCGCCAGTATGCAGAATGCGGAGTTGATTACATCTCTGTAGGGGCTCTTACTCATTCGGTAAAAGGACTCGATATGAGCTTCAAAGCTTGCTAAGACAAAATAAAAAATAAAGACCGGCCGGTGAATTCTTATTCATCGGCCGTTTTTTCTATAATAACCCATTCTTGTCGTGCCACCTCTTGCCGGTTCGCTTCGGCCAAAACAACTTCCAGCTTATCCCGCTCACCAACTACCCAAACGAGGTCGCCTGATTGAAAAACAACTGTCGACTCCGGATTCATAATCGACTCCCGCTGTCGCTCAATACCGATCACCAGACAGTTAGCCTTATCGCGTATGTGCGACTGCATAATACTTTTACCGACAAAGACAGAGTTGGCCTCCACTACGAACTGCTCTAACGTCATATCCTTCCGTTCGATTTCGGCCATGGCCTGTTTGTGTTTGTTGCGCTCCTCGATATATCGGCGAAAAGCACCGATCTGCTTGTCGGTTCCGGCAACAACGATCTTATCAAAAGGATACAGGTGCTCATTGCCGCCCGGAATATTTATATGCCGTTCTCCTCGTATTATTTTTACCACATTCACGCCGCTGCGCCGCCGCAGATCGAGCTCTTTCAGCATTTTGCCGACACTGGGCGAGGCAGGCTGTACTTCGAAATCAGCCAAATGAAGATCCCGCGCCAACAATGAACTGACAAATTTACGCCGTACAGGCGCTTTTTTCTCTTGTTCCGTTTCGCGGGCAGACAAGTTTCGTAAAAAATGCCGCTCCAGCCGGATAGACTGCATCTTGATCATACGCGAAGAGATAAACAACAAGATAATAATGACAGAGATACCAAAGATAAATCCATAAGCCACCGTAAATAACCGGGCTATGATAAACATAACCCAACCAATACAAAGCAGGATACGCAATAATACCAACCCCACCAGTGAGCCCCGGTTAAACCGGTTATCACGCCATAGCTCCATAAACTCTTCCGAATGATTCTTCTTCATCATGATAGCCCTTAACAAAGGAGATATCAGCAACAAAAGGAGAGCCAGACTGATGATACGGCCTGTAATTCCGCCTATCAGATCCAGTATGAGCGGCGACAGATAGGTGAGATACAAAAATGTAATAAAAGCAGCGGTTACCCCGTAAATAAGCAAGATACGTCCCAACTCTTTCAGAAGTTTATTCCAGGTGCTTTTATGACTGATCGTATTAAAACCCGATGCATAGCGCTCGAGAAACCGCCGTGCCCGGGGAGGAATCTTTTTATCGATCAACAAATATGCCGGTTCGGCCAGGCGGATAATATAAGGTGTAAAAAAGGTGGTAATAACAGAAACGGCTACAACAATGGGATAAAGAGAGGAGTCGATCACATTGAGTGATAACCCCAGCGCAGCGATGATAAAAGCGAATTCGCCGATCTGGGCAAGGGCAAACCCCGACTGCAAAGCGATCTTCAGAGGTTGTCCGGAAAGCAGGATACCAAAGCTGGCGAAAAAGATCTGACCGAATACAACCACGAGCGTTATCAATAAAATCGGCAACCAGTAAGTTGCCAGCAATGCCGGGTCAATCATCATACCGACAGACACGAAAAAGATGGCTCCGAATAAATCTTTTACCGGTTTGACCAATTTTTCGATCTTTTCTGCCTCCAGGGTCTCTGCCAGGATAGATCCCATAACAAAAGCGCCAAGGGCGGCAGAGAATCCGGCAGATGC
>JAVWBH010000116.1:2162-8633 GCA_036649595.1 Bacteroidales bacterium | reverse complement strand
CGGCGAGTTTGATGGTAAAAAGATTAAGTTTCAGAAAGGATCGGAAGGATTCTGTCTTACAAAAGGAAATGAGCTAAAAAATCTGGTTATCGAAACAGATCCCGACAAACGGGCTATCTACCAGGATCAGGAGATGGAAAGCATCAGCACACAACACCTGTCGCGCCTTTCTGTTTCCGGACAAATCTCTTTCATCATGACGGACAAAACAAAAAAAGGCCGTATTGATGCCTCCTTCATTCATGTTAAAGAAGCTTCTACCATGCACCTGAAAGAGCGGCCTAACCGATTTGCCGTAGATATCGTTCAGGGAGCTTTCACGATCTGGAACCAAAGTGAAAATGACAGTGAAATAGAAGTGGATATCACCCATTTTTCCTGCGGAGGCGAAACACGCCCGATCAACGGATCCGGATTAGTAATCAGCGGTACAGAAGAACGGATGGGTAAAATCAAATCAACGGTTATCTCTTGCGGTCATATTTATACAAAAGGAGAAATCGGCAACGGCGTAGCCGACCTGGTCAGCGCCGGTATCGCCATCTGCTATCAAACCATCGTTCGCAACCTGAATGTTTACGGCCGTATCACCTGCTATGGCGGCAACGAGATGGGAATATACAACTGGGGGCTGATCGAACGCGGAAGTATAACAGACCGTATTGAAACTCACGGACCGAACGGATGTGGATTTATCAATGCCGGGAATATCGGCAAAATGAATTTCATGCATGAAATTGAAACATTCGGTACCGGGGCGCGCGGTTTCTATATGTTTGACGGAGCAGCAAAAGACCTGCATTTCGACCGGATCGTCACACATGGCAATGCAGCCAGCGCAATTCAGTTTAATCGTTACATAGACCGGATCAGCATCTCTCGCGGAATCGAGGTTTTCGGTAACTGTCTGAATGTTTTATTTGCCGATTCCGTTGTCAAAGCATCTGCAGACGCTATCAGCGTGAAATATGGCGGTACGGCCCGAATGATTAAGGTAACCGGCGATCTGGTTACACATGGTAACGAGGTAAGAACAATCTATGACGAAGCCGGCATTGAAAAACTGCTGGTAAGCGGCAAGGTGATCGCTACCGGACAGAAGAGCGTGGCTCTGGAAGTAAATAACGGCTATTTCGGAGCAGACAATATTGACTTCGTCTCAGAACAATGGGCGGCCATAAAAGTAGAAAATGCCAAAATAAACAATTGCCACCACTTGCAAGCTCACGGCAAAGAGTTCGATCTGCTGATCGATATTCTGAGCTCAGTAGATAAAAATATCTTTGCAAAAGATTTCCTTACAGGTGTTTTCCAGCCGGACGTCCGGATTGAATACATCGACAACCTGCATCTGCCGAAAGAGCAAGCTCCTGAAGAAAAAACAACTCCTTCCTTAGAAGTAACAGATATCACACCTAAGGAAGAAGGAGAAACAAAAGGTCAGCCGATGGCATGTAAGGCCCCCGGCAATGTAAAACCGATAGATGACAAAGAAGAAAAATAACTTCGGTTATCTTTTACAGATTGTTGCTAAATGACAATATTGACAATTCTTCTCATTGTCAGTTTGTGAAAAAGGTATTTCGGAATTAAAGATCTCGTCCAGACAATTGGTCAGCTCTTGCCGGAATACCTTTTCATGTGGAAGAAAATCCGTTAACGGACCATCTGCCAACAAGCACTCCTCCTCTTTCTGCTTGACAGAAACTAATGTTTCATTAGAGGAGCTGAAAAAACTGCGCAGGTAATAAATATGAGGCTCAATAGCCGACGGACGATCCTGCTGATTATACAACATAGAATAAAACAACACCTGCATAACAGCTTTTGGCCGATCTTTTTCTTCCTTATCAAACAACTGCGCCATAGACGAAAAGAGAGAGATACCCGACCCGGTTTTATAATCGACAATACGAACCGTTTTATCCCGCTCATCCACCCGGTCAATCGATCCTTTCAGCCGGACAACCCGTTTATCACTGATCGGGTATTCCATATGAACCCTTACCTCAGATCCGATATGCAAGAAAGGCGTACGCTTCATATCATCGGTAAGCACTTGCCGCACATATTTAATCAGCACTTCGCCTATCAGATAATTAAAACCGGTAAGCGAAACAACCTGGTCTTTTTTATTCAGAAAATAACGGGCGAAATTTTTACGGATCAAATACCTTAATCCATCTGTATCTTCAATTGCATGCCGCAAAATATCGGCTGTCACCAACTGTCCTTTACAGCGTTTATAGATATCCTCCATGACACCATGAAAAATATTCCCGAAGGTATTACTTTCGAGGTTTTCAGCTACCTGTTCTTGTTCTCCCAGCCCTTCCACAAAACGAAAATAAAATTGTAACGGGCAATTTAAATAGGTATTAATCGCGCTGGCCGACAAATCCTTATTTCCTCCGGATAAAAACTTATTCAGCTTCTCCATTACAGCCCCATTTTTCTGAACCGATATTCCCACAGGAGCCCCTACAGAAATGTCATAGGTTACCGTTTTTTCTTGCAGCGGATAGCGGTAATGGTATCTTAGCTGATGAACAAAGCGGCTCACTTCGCCGGTCTGCATCCCTGCCGAACGCGTATCATATAACAGAAATACTTTTTTCGCACGGGAAATCATCCTGTAAAAATGATAGGCATACACCGCATCCTGATGCTCGGTTGTAGAGAGTCCAAAACCTTTGCGGAGATTAAACGGAATAAATGAATTGGCAGCTTTCTTAAGAGGAAACACACCCTCGTTCATTGAAAGAATGATTTGGTTATCAAAATCCAGCGAACGGGTTTCCAATACCCCCATAATCTGTAATCCGGACAACGGTTCTCCCCGGAACGGAATAGAGATAGACTCTGTCAGCTGACGCAAAAGCCGGAAATAGGTAGATAAAGAAAATGGTATGGAAAAACCGGAAATTACATCTGCCAACCGGTTAACCGTAATATAATAATGATAAATAAACTCCTTTTCGAGTTCGGTCAGCCGCACGACAGCAGACTCTTCCTCCGACTCCGGCATCTCCTCTTCTAACCCTCCTTGTAAAAAAGTCAGCAAACCGGTAAGATAGGCCGATACTTCATCAACCGTCTGTACGGCTGTAAATATTTTCTCAAACAACGGATTCACGGCCAATTCGTCTGCCGGAATATACACTTTATTATTTTTTCGGATATCCGCTATCATTTCAGCCGACTTCTCCTGATCGAAGGTGGTTATATAACGGTGGTTCAGGATAGCGACTACGAAATGATGATAAAACTGAACCTGCCCGTTTTCGATACGCAGGGTTCGCTGTAATTCAAAAACATATTGCATTAATCCCGCGACAGGAGTATTTCTCAACCCATATCCCATGGTCACATTAATCGGATTAATCTCCTGCGGTACAGCATAAAGCGACGGAATAAGAAGATTCTCATCCGGCAACACAACTGCAGTATTCATTGCATGCGCCGGGTCAGGAATATCTCCCGACGCAACCAGTTGTTGCAATAGCTCATACGTATATTTTGTCTGGCCTATGGCCGAAGGAATTCCGATCACCTCTACCTCCGGACGTAAATCTGCCGGAAAAGGAGGTAATTTATATTCAGACGGAAAATCGCGTAGATTTTCTTTCGCAAAAAAAGACGCCTTGTTATCCGGATCCGTCAGCGCGGGCGCCTGATAATCCCAGTAAAAATCAGCAATTCCCCGGTCACGCAATCCTTTTAGCAAAATCCTTTCGGAAGTGGTAAGCGCATTCAATCCCACGAAAATAATCTTCTGAAAAGGGAGTTGCCACGGTTGTTTCTCAATAAATAGCTCCGCCACATCCCGAAAAATCATCCCTTCATATGCCATTCCGTCGGCACGCAGATTATTTCGCAGTTGTTCATATATTTCATATAATACAGCCCATGTTTTGGCAAAGTTTTCTTTTCGGTGACTTTCATTCGAAGGAATAAAATGATTCCAGAAACGACGGATAATTTCCACCTGCTCTTCTTCCAAATAGGCAAAATCTTCTTCTATCTGCTTCAGATCGGTAACATTGGTAAACAGTTTATGTGCATCCGCTACATATTTATCAACATCATCAAAATCATTCAGCAGCATTTCTCCCCAATAATAAAAATCGTCGAATGTCTCACTCGAATTACTTACCCGAATAAAAATCTCATAAAGCCGGAATAACAGACTCGTACGGTCGATCAGGCGAAGTTCGGACAACTCTTCAAAAAGAGAACTGATTGTCAATATCGTAGGTGAAAAAACAGGTTTTCCCGCTTCTATCGCCAAGTATTTCTGAAAGAAAATACCCGAACGCCGATTGGGAAATACAAAAACCAGATCACTGATATTTTCTTTATATTGATTGTAAAATTCAGCTGCTATCTGTTGCAAAAAAGGAGTCATGTTCATAAAGGGATGTATCGTTATCTTATACAAGTTTACAATAAATTCTGATGAGGATTTCTATCTTTGCACCAAAATTTAAGAGATAAAGAGAGATGCTAAAACCAGACTCATTAATATTTGATATGGACGGTACCTTGTGGGACGCCGTAGATTCATACGTATGGATATGGAACGAAGGCTTTCGCCAGCTAAACCTTCCAAAACGATTTACACGCGAAGAGATGATCGGATACATGGGCAAACAACCTGATGAGTTGATTGCGGAATGCTTAAAAGACTCTCCCGACGTAGATATTACAACCGTTTACAAATCTGTATTCGGCCTGCAGGAAAAAACAATGCCCCTGTTAGGCGGAAATCTATATGACGGGGTACGGGAAGGGCTTTCGCTGCTTTCCGAAAAATATCAGTTATTCATGCTTAGCAATTGCGAGAGCTACGGCGTGCGTCAGTTTCTTGAGGTGACCAAACTAAACCACCTGTTTAAAGACTCCCTTACGTTCGGCGAAACACGCTTACCGAAAGCGCTTAATATGCAATTATTGAAAACCCGCCATCAACTTGAAAATCCGGTTTACATCGGCGACACCGATTCCGACCGCCGCCAAACGGAAATCGCCGGTTTTCCTTTTGTCTTTGTAACTTACGGGTTCGGAGATACGCCAAATCCGGATTTAAAATTTGATGATTTCAAATCGCTTACCGATCATTTCCTAAGCTTGTAATTACCAACACATCCAAATCCGATTACCCGGCTGCCGTTGAGATTTTCAGGAAGCCTTTTACTATTTTCCAGAAGCTATTTTTTTAATATCCCCGGTAATACAGGCCTGTATTGAGGGGAATACCCTCCGGCATTACGGAGAGAAGAGTGTTTGAGGCAAAATACAAAAGAGCTTTCTTATATTAAGCTATTGATCTTACTAAAACTTAATAAATGGGATCTTTTAGTTTTATATTGAAAACGAACTCTAATAAGTGCTAACTACTTAATACTTATTAGAGTTTGTTTTTTGTTTTTTTATAAGGCCCTCAATTATTATCAAACTATTTGGCTACTTTTGCCACCCGGAAAAAGGAATTTATTATCCACTCCGCGCAGAAATAAAACAACAACTCAATCAATCGAAACCTTTTTTATGAAAGTATTTTTGAATCATCAAGAGATTTATGTAGGAAGCCGTGTGACATTACGTGATTTATTGGCCGGACAAAGCATCACCCAGGACGGAGTTGCCGTTGCTGTCAATAATCGTGTTATTGCCAAAGATGAATGGCATGAAACCATGCTTGCCGATGGCGATAAGGTAACTGTTATTTCAGGTGCTGCTACTTTGTAAATCCCGACCTATCCTTTAACAAGCTTTTATCACATACAAGAAAGACTCCCGAAACAGGAGTCTTTTTTGTTTTCTAACATACAAAATCAAACATTCGCGCTTGTGAAACGTTTGTAATTTATATATATTTGGAAATCACAGACTCTCATAACTTATGAAGAAAATCATATTACTTTCTTTATTCCTTATCGGCGGTTTATTATTATCTCAAATATTGCCCACGGCATTTGAGAAAGAATCTTACGATCAATTAAAATTCGGGTTAGACGGACTCATGTTTATTTGTCTAGCCTTTATTATGATCAATGTAGGCCGCGAGTTCGAACTTGATAAAAAACACTGGCGCTCCTACATTTCCGATTATTTTATTGCTATGACTACGGCGGCAGCCCCCTGGATCATGGTTACGGTATATTATATGTTCATATTAGGTCCGGAATATATGGGCAGTTGGGATGCCTGGAAAGAAAACCTGCTTATCGGCCGGTTTGCGGCCCCTACCTCAGCCGGTATTTTGTTTACCATGCTGGCAGCGGCAGGCCTGCGCCATGTGTGGATTTACAAAAAGACCCAGGTATTGGCTATTTTTGACGACCTGGACACAATTCTTTTAATGATCCCGCTACAGGTCATGCTGATCGGAATGAAATGGCAATTATTCGTTATTGTAGGGATAATCACTTTCCTTCTCTGGTTCGGATGGAAAAAACTCAGCAGCTA
>JAVWBH010000116.1:713-2152 GCA_036649595.1 Bacteroidales bacterium | reverse complement strand
AACCAACAATGGTGGGTGATCCTGTTATGGGCAATAGGGATTGTTGTCCTGTCTAACGGAATCTATCTTCTAACCGATAAATGGTTCGGACATGAAGGGGCTATCCATATTGAGGTGCTATTGCCGGCCTTCGTACTGGGTATGGTAATGAAACACCATCCGGATCATCACGCCTCACCGGTCGAAATCCGGATGACAGATATTATCTCTTATACATTTATGCTTTTGGTAGGTCTCAGCACTCCTCTGTTCATTCAGGGTGATTTAAGCGATCTGCAGGCAACCACAACAAGCATCACCGCTTCCCAGCCAATGATGTCATGGGGCATGATTGCTTTAAATGTATTGATCGTGACAATCCTCTCAAATATCGGAAAACTTTTCCCGCTGTTATGTTATCGCGACCGGGATATCCGCGAGAGACTGGCGCTTTCGGTAGGTATGTTTACCCGTGGAGAAGTGGGTGCCGGAATTCTGATCATTGCACTAGGGTACAACCTGGGTGGTCCTATTCTGATTATCTCAATTCTGAGCCTTGTACTTAACCTGATATCAACCGGCTTCTTCGTTATTTTCGTAAAACGAATGGCGGTAAAAGTATATGGCAACACGGCGTTGCGAGAAGGCCCTCAAGAAGAATTATATTAAAACCCGGTTTTACCCGGTATGATAAAGCCCCGAAGAGATCTACGAACCTGATTCTGATCTCTTCGGGGCTTACTATATTATGTGGTTATCGTTATTTATTAAATCTCACTGCAACCCAACGGTTTTTCTCACGGTGATGATCGAATACTAATCCCTGTTTTTCTGCTTCTTCACGGATCACAGGAATATCTTCTACATAAAATCCGCTCATAAAAATAACAGATCCGGGATGCATACATTTTGCATATACATTCAGGTCGTTCAACAGAATATTCCGGTTGATATTGGCAAAAATAACATCATATGTGCGTCCGTCTTCCAGTAGTGAGGCATCTCCGCATTGCACCTGAATATCTTCGGTCTGATTTAACCGGATATTTTCATCCGCATTATCGCAAACCCAGTCATCAATATCAATTGCTCTTACGGGAGCAGCACCTTTCTTAGCAGCAAGGATCGCTAATACGGCCGTTCCGCATCCCATATCCAACACGCTTTTGCCCGTAAAATCATAGTTCAGAATTTCAGCCAGCATTTGGCTGGTAGTTTCATGATGCCCTGTACCAAATGCCATTTTAGGATCAATCAGAATATCGTATTTAGCTACCGGAATATCTGTATGGAAAGTGGAGTGGATCACACATTCTTCTCCGATAATAATTGGCTGGAAGTAGTTTTTCTCCCACTCTTCGTTCCAGTTTTTCTGCTCAATAGTCGTTACTTCGTAAGAAATCTCAGCCTCCAGAGGAAATTCCGTTAATGTTTGTTTCAGCAACGCTTCATCATATAGC
>JAVWBH010000116.1:0-703 GCA_036649595.1 Bacteroidales bacterium | reverse complement strand
CTTGTCGCCGACATAAGCTTTCATCTGATCATTTTCCACTACAAAACTTTCATAACCGATTTCGCCAAGCATTGCCGCTAAAATATCGGTATTCGTTTCTGTAAAAGGCGTTACCTTAACTAGTACTTCGTTATAATTCATCTATATATAAATGTTAAATATATTTTCATCCCAACCCTAACTGTATTTAAACGTTATATTTGTAACAACCATAAATACCGTTTAAACCAATTCGTTGCAATTTTGTCTAAACAGTACAAAGGTAATAATTAAACAAGAAGAGGAAAATAAATTAAGGAGGAACCATTATGAAAACAAGGGCTATCACTTCACTACTGACTGTCGTTGCTGGTTGTACACTAGCCTTCGCCCAGTCTAAATTTATTCCGGAAGACGACATCTATTATCAGCCTAACGAAACAAATAAAGTGGTAGAATCAAAAAAGGCTGCCTACCAGAAAGAAAACGCTAAACGGAATTCTACTGAATACCAAAACTACAATTCTACGCAAACAGTAGCTTCAGGCACCCGCGATGTAGATGAATATAACCGTCGTTATACCTCGGAATACAATGAGGAGTATGACAATAATACTGCCGACACGACCCCTACACAGCAAAACAGGGTACAAAGTCAGGATGCAGAGGTTATTTATGAAAATCCGGAAACTGGATATTATCTGAATAATTTTAACGGAAACAG
>JAVWBH010000115.1:0-8652 GCA_036649595.1 Bacteroidales bacterium | reverse complement strand
CATCCATGATCGGCACGGTATCCCATACGGTTACGCGGATGCGGTTGGCAACGCGGTCGCCGTCGGTGCGGAAGACCCCGGGAGGATTGAACGTCAACCCGTTGTAGGCGCAATATTTAACCAGTCCTTCGCGGAGCGTTTTCGGCGATATCTTTTCGCTATATTCTTCCGACAGGGTAAGCGTGGCGCGGTACTGAACCAGCAAATTATTGTACGAATGATAGCAATTCAGATGGCGCGGGTCGCTGAAGAACTGCGCAAAGAAATTGTATCGTTCGGCTCCGATGTCGCGGATCAGCGAACGGTAGCGTACGCCTGCCATCGGCGGATTGATGCGTTTTTTTTCGCGCATGAAAAAGGATATGCAACGCGCCATGAAGGAGAAGAATTCATTTTGCTCCTTCTGGGATGCGCTTTCGCCCATGATCTCGCCGAACTTATCGCTTGGTTTCCGCTCGGTTACCGTGCCGCCGATATCGGACGGATGGTAATAGTCGGATACGGCGACCGGGTAGATACGGCGCATCGTGGAGCCGTTCGACAGATCGACTGGGAAATTGGAGGTAAGCACCGTGACAGGGATGTAACGGAACGGCACTTCGACCACATCTTTATACAGGCGCTTCACCTGAAGGGAGGCGTCGGCCAGATTGTAGAGCGACTCCATCGGTATCTTTACATCCAAATCTTCGATGTGCGTCAGAGCCGTTTCGCGCGGAATCACGTTGCAGAAGTTCACCGCACCGTTGGCGGGATTGAATGTCTTTCCGGGAATGGTGGCCATCGGTCGCACTTTGCCGAGCAAATTGAAAATGAGCGACTTTCCGCTACCTCCGTCCGATTTCCCTTCCTGACGCACACGGTTTTCCATCCCGTAAAGCATCCATGGACGCGTTTTCGAGCGTTCGCGATAAAGGGAATAGCCGATGGCGTTGACCTTACTAATGAAGTGCGCGTCGTGTTCGAGCTGTTCGGCTTCGGTAAGCTGCTGCCCTTCTTCCTCCTTGCGCCAGTACATACGGCCTGTGTCGTAAAGAAACTGCACGATAACGGGTTGCTTCTCCATCGGTACGAGCCATTCGATACGGTATTGCGCAAGATCGTGAAGCATGCGGTAGCGCTTGGTCCATTCGTCGATATTCGCCGTGTCGGGGTTTGGCTTTTCTTGCTCTTGGGCAATCATCGTTTTGAGCGACTGGTATTCTTCATTCGGCACGATCCGAAACGTTTCTTCGGCAATGGCGAAGTTGTTCGGCTTGATGCTTTTTTTGAATATCTGGTACGGCATCGACTTGTAGTCTTGCATCTTTAATCCGTCGGGAGTGATGCGCAACGCACCGTTTTTGAAATAGAGGTAATCGAAATCAGCACCCCACGAATCGAGGTTTAGATCGACGGACGGGATGTTGTTCAGGTTGTCGCGCTTTACTTTCGCCGACGTGTGGATCACGTTCTCGATGGCCACTTCGTAATAGCGCGAATTGGTGATGTAGCGCTTCATTAGGTCGTTGCAGAACGACTGTATCTGCTTTTCCTGAATGACCTGCACGATGTTGTCTTGGACGTAAACGAACATCCATTCTTCGGTTTCCGGATCCTGATACCGCCACACGCCCATGGCGTTGATAAACGGCAGGAATGAGGATGAATTGATGTCGTATTTCACCTTCTTGATGGTAACTTCGTCTTTTTCGTATTCGATGGTCTTCGTCCAGAACTTCAGCGGCTTGCTGGTGTTAAGCAGGTGACGGAAATGATATTCGATCGATTCGTGTTGCTCGGCAAGCATGCGAGATTCGTAGAGCGTAAAGTAGTCTTTGGCATCCTTGCTAGGTTTTCCCTTCGAAGAGATGATCTTCGACAGGTCGTCGGGCAGATTGACCACCTTGAGTACGGGATAGCGCAGGGCGTGACGGTTGGCGTTTTTTCGGCCAGTGGCATCCATATCATACAGGATGAACTGTTCGCGCGAAGCGTTTTCAATGCGCCGGAACATGAAATGGTTCAGGTCGGACGATTCGGAGTTGAGAAACAACACGTTTACGCCTCCTTTATAATAGGTATTGATGGAATCTGTCAGTCCGGAACAAAGAATAACGCGCTTTACACGGCGGGATGTCCCGTCGTTTTCTACCGACATACGTTCTTTGCCTGCGTTACCCATCTTGCTCAGGTAGGGTTCGAGAAGCGTGCTGTCTTTCAGGTTAGCGATGGCTGTGAGCATCAGGTTATCGCCAAACAGATGGTCTTTTAGTTCGGGATGCTCGCCAAAGTAGGTGAATCGGAATTGCTCCGGACCGCACGGCTGGTAAATCTTTCCCCATTTTGCGCCGTTATATTCGTAGATAAGGGCGAAGATCGGGAAGTCGTCGGTTGCCTTCAGCTTGCGCGAAGATGGTTGTCCTTCGGCCGGCGGATAGGTGATGGAGTCGAGCTGATAAAGGTTAAAATCGCGCGACAGGTGTTCGGGAAGGAAATTCTTTCCGAACGAATAGGTTTTGACGGGGTTGCCGTCGGTATCTGTAACGACGCGGGTGAGCTCGTTGCCCAGCGCATCGGTGTATTTTTCGTATTTTTGTTTTACATCGCACCCAAGTACGGATAAACCGTAATCGGTGAAGTGTTTGCTTATTTCGAGTTGATGTGTGGTTACAGGTATTACATATTCGGTATCGCCTGCGATTCGATAAATCTCTTTTTCGTCGGAATCTATCCATGCGATTCCGGCCATTCCGGCTCCGATCTTCAGTATATCTTTGAATTTGGTACGGTCGTTGCGATCAACGCCTTCGAATGCCTGGATCAAAGACAATGCCCCTACTCCACCGATACCTCATCCTCCGTAGCATTTCCATATCGGGAGGCCCGTCTGACTCTTTCCGGCTACTTTCTGGATGCTGAAGCTAGGAGTCTTTTCGTTATGAAAAGGGCAGCAACAAGCCAGCTCACGTCCTTTGTTGACAAACTTGGTGCCGGGACGGTAGCGCTCGATCACGATGCGCAGGTCGAGTTGTTTGATTCGTTCGATATCGGATTTGGATAGCATGAGATGTTATTTTTAATGGGTATAAAACCCTCCCCGCCTGTTTTCGGGGAGGGATGTTTGCGATTCAGGGTAATGGCAAACCCCTGAAGCTTTTTGTAATGAATCCGACAGATTATTTATGCGAACGTGCGCGCATATTTTGTCGTTTTTTGGCGGCGCGGCGTTGTGCGGCCGGTGTTGCATAGCGATGTCTCGCCGGGATGAATTCGGGGTTGTAGGATATTGTCTTCAACAAATGAATAGTTGGAATTAAATCTGCGTACATATTTAATATGGGTATTTCGTGATTGGATTGATCGTTCGGCCTGAACACCATGATTTGATTATCCGGAATGGATTGTTTGTCCGGGTTTATATATCGTTTAATCAGGCTTATAAAACGTTTAACCAGATTGAAAATGCGTGTTTTAATCATGGCGTTGCCTTTTAATCGGGTTTATGATTTTCGGAGAATTTATTTTAGATTTACAATCGATGCCGATCCGGAAACCGTAGGCAACTCGCCATTCCAGCGTTCTATCTTCTTATATTCAACCAACGTAGGCGTAATCGACGCAGACAATACGCGGTTTGCTTCGGCTTCTCCTTTGGCGCGAGTCATAATTGCTTCGGCTTCTCCTTTGGCTTTTGCGATATCCTTTTTGGCTTGCGCTTCGGCTTCACGTAATTCATTCTCACGCTGTTCAGCGCGCTGAGAGGCTTCGATTTTCTTATTCAGCGCTTCGGTTACGGATGAAGGAATACCCATATTACCCAATAGATATATATCGTTTACGGTAATGTATTTCTCTTTTGATTTCTGTGTAACAATGGTTTTCACCTCTTGCATAAACTCTACTTTTCCAGGGCCATACATCTGCTCTGCGGTTCGAGTGGAAGCAGCGGTATTTAAGGCATCGCGCACTGCATTGCGTAAAACTACATTTGTTATTTCGGCGCATCCTTTTTTATACATTTCAAATACGAGCGGAACGTTTTCTGAATTGATCTGGTATTCAATGCCGATATTTGCTTCGAGCTTCATGCCCTCTTTGGATTGAAATTCGAATCCTTCTTCAGCTTCTGAATCTTCCGTAATATCATTCGTCCATACTTTGTTCTGACGCTGCGTCGGGAACAGATATAGCTCTTCGTTTACACCGATGTAATATCTACCTGGAGACAGTGTTTCATAATCAACACCTTTTTCTTGACCCAATAGGTAAAATTTAATTCCTACGTTCCCTGCCGGTACTTTGTTGCAGGAAGAAAACGACAGCGCGGTCATACAGACCAACATAAAAAGAAATAACTTCTTCATCTTTAATTTTTTGATTGTTTTGAAAATATAGGGTAGGATATACACTACATATCCTATTACCGTCATATAACCGATTACGACCAATTCGTCGTTTTGTGCGCTAAACAGATAAGGCCATAAAAAGCCGAACAGGCCAATTAGCAGCGTGATGTGAAATATTATCAGTAGCGCCTGTTTTCGGAGACTGCTATTGCTGGTCTTGTTCTGTGCTTTCTTTTTCATGGGTTGATTCTTTTTCTATGGTTACTACATCTTCTGGAGCCACATACGGATATACATCCATAATCGCTGTTTCTGCAATCGATGCGACATCATAATCGGCAAGCGTTCCGAGCATCCCTTGATTTAACCCTTGTAGGGCTCCGGAAAGATCAGCGGCCTGAACCATCATGGTACTCGCTGTTTTCTTTTCCATGCCTGATTTTTCGTCAAGCGTAATGAAGTTTACACGGCATTTATACCAGCGATCCGCCGACTCGTCGTAAAACATTTCATTGATACGCTGCGGGATAATTCCGGCTACTTCAAAGTTCCCATTAATAAATGGGGTGATTTCGGCGATAAACCGCGCTTCGGCTTCCGTATGACTAAGCGCATCGATCAGGTAGGATTCTGTGACATTTTTCTGCATGCCGTTCTCGAGGATTTTGTCGTAACGGGCCTTGCATAGAAACCATTTGTGCATCATTTGTTTGTTGTTTTTTTGATTGGTTTATGTATTAACTGCGTTACCTCTTCGTAAGTGGGTACGCGTCGAAAAATTTCATAATCATCAGAAAAAAGAAAAGCGGCTCCCGGTGGCGGATAGAGAATCAGGTAACAAAGCGACTTGATAAACAAATCGTAGTTTTCAGGCTTTTTGCACCATTCACGCACTCGAAAGAAGGACCCCGGATTCAGGTCGGCACCCAGTCGATAGGCGGCATCTGTAAATTCGATGAATTTCTCTGCTCCCATCTTTTCACGGTGCTTCTTGCACCAGTCGAAGTTTTCAAGCCGGTATTTGGTAAGATCATCCATATTATCAATCCTGAATCAGATGGATGGAATTATATCCGGCCTCATTGAGCGCAGTGAATATGTCGGTCATTACATCGTCGATATAATTGATGTCTACGTTACATAAAATCAATTCGCCTCGCTCTATGTAGTAATCATCGCATCTGTCGACATGTTTGAGGAATGCACCGATCTCTTTGAGCACGTGCTGGCCGAATGAATAACGGGTTATTTTAACGTGTGATCCGATTTGCATCACATGAAGTTCTACACGATCGTTTATGCTACTCCTGAATAGCGTTTGTTTCGCTTTCGTCTTTGTCATGGCATATCTTTTTTATCAGGTTATCAATCCCTTCAAGCTCCCATTTGCGCGCTCCGCCTTCACGGAACTTCATAATGACGGTAGCCCGGCTCATCCCCCGACTGCGCATAAATTCGTAGAAATCCTCCTTCACACGCAATCCATTCCAGAACCGGAGCGTCGATCCGCGATGAGATGGAGAAAAGTCATGCATCACTTGTTTCAATCCACGCATTTCCCACGCTGAGAAGCGCCCCATTGCCAACCGTCGGCGAATCGTCGATGGTGGCATCCCGTGCTTCATTAGTAGGATTGTAAGGCGTTGTTTTTGTTCGGATGTAAGCTGCGTTGAATTCATTTAACTACGTTTTTATGCTCTATTCTAAATTTTATATATAAATTTGAGCATTACAAAAGTGGAAAATATTTTCCACTTTCAGGAAATATATTACAGTAAAAATGAAATTGTTTTCATAATATAGATTTATTATAAATAATAAACAATGATAAAGTATAATCCTACTAGGCTTCAACATCTGCGAAGAGTACATGATATGACGCAGGATGAGCTATCCGTTAAAATAGGCATAACTAAAAGGTCTTTAAGTAATTACGAGCTTGGACGTGAAGGATCAGCTCCCAACGGAATTATGTTGGAAAAAATTTGCAACCTGTTCGGGGTAACCCCAAATTATTTTTTTGACGGGATTGAAAAAACAGATCAAAAAGAACTCCCTAGTAAGTTAAAATGAAACTACTAATTGAACTTTTTAAATGTTTTGGCTGTTGCAACTAGATAAATAAAACATTTTAACCATGAGGGATACTTGCATTCAAGTAGTTATGTTTTTTGTGGCTTTTAGTGCTTGTACCTAGAATATACAAAAAGAGGTAGAAACAAAAGATCACCGTGAGTTATCATTTAGTATAACCTTGCAAACAGAGTGTACATTCGACCGAATCCGAATATCCGAGCTGTATCTGAGTCGCATTAATATGATCGGATCGGCTTATGACGAAAAATACCTGCACGAAAGTTACGAGTGGAAAAATACCGGAAACTCATTCCCATTTTCTCGCATCAAAGTTCCCTACTGAAAAAATAAGTTTTATGTGATCAGTCAGAACAACACACCTTAGTATATAAAAATGGAGCGCAACGGGACATGAATCAAGCATAGAGTTTATTCGTTAGCGGATGGAGAAACGCTTCCGGTGTATATTAATATCCGGAGTTATGATCTGGTAGGCGAAAGATTATGGTTACGAACCTTGGTGAAGTAAATTTACCGAAAAAAAGAATCTTTCGTTTCACTGGTGAATTGTATGGCCAGGATACGTCGGAAAGTTTTTTCAAATAGGCATCGAATCTGAATTGGAAGACACGGATGAATATGAGTTATGATCCGAAAATACGTTGACATTTGTAATCGTTTCGATTGTGCCAAAAACTATAATTATGACATACGCCCCGAGAGTTCTGCTTTCGGGGTTGTTTTTGCCATAAAAATGAATCAAAACTATTGCCAAAATCAATATGCCTAAAACATATATTTTTGGCACAAATGAAAGGAGCTTTCCGAATTTTATAATTCATGATCATATGGATTGTTCGGAGCGCCTTTTATCATTATAATATATGTGTGAATTATGAAAATAGGATATGCGCGCGTTTCGACACAGAAACAGAATCTCGATCGCCAGTTGGAGGCGCTGAATGCTTACGGCGTGGAACGGATCTATTGCGACAAACAGACAGGAATCACCATGGATCGGAAAGAATACGAACGGATGGTGGATGCTCTTCGTCCAGGCGATACGGTGGTAATAGAATCGCTTTCCCGGCTGGGTCGTCGATCGGCAGAGCTGATTGCATTGATTGATTGGTTCGTCAAGAAAGGTATCACGTTGGTTTCGCTCAAAGAAAACATCGATATAGGCACCCCAACCGGCCGCCTGGTGGTAAAGTTGTTTGCGGCTATTTCCGAGATGGAACGCGAGGTTACTTTGGAACGGGTGCGCGAAGGTATTGAGTGCGCACGGGCTCGTGGGCGTGTTGGCGGTCGTCCGAAAGCGGACAAATCGGCGCTAAAAATGGCCGTAACGCTTTACAACAGCCGGGAATATACCATAAAGGAGATACAGGCCCGAACGGGTATATCGGGTAGCACCATATATCGGGAAGTGCGCAAATCAGGGGAGAAATAAAATGGCCGCTATTTTAGATATCGGCCATTATTAGATATTACGAAATACTATTCGTATGCATTTCTACCTAATCAATCTAAATTAATATATATAATTACACGATTATCACTAGATAGTATTACTATATTATCGGAACCAAATTCTTTAAATAATTCTTTAAGTTCAAAAAATGTAATACTATCACTTTCGAAGTGAAGTTCTTTATCTCCTTTACAAACTTCTATATGAGTTATCACACGGTAAGATGCGAGACACTTCTCAATACGCTTCTTAATTAATTCTATATTCATATTCCTTTATCTTTTTATTTGTTTTACGATAAATGGGTACAAGGTATGTATTTAATCATGCAACTTCTTATTCAATCCTCTGTCGCTATCGTGATCGGATGATGCATTATTTTGACCGAAAATTTCTGGGGTTAATATTGGTCTACCCTCAAATTTAGAATAATCTAATTCAGGAACTTCGATATAATCCCTTATTTTAAAGTTATTCACCCGATCATTTTCATCATGAATATGCTGAAAACCTTTTTGAGTATAAAAAGGTTTTGCTATATTCTTTATCTGACTACGTATTACAGCTAAAGGTACGTCCGAAATATGACACCAGTGCTGGTAAATATGAGATCCAAAACTTTTTACAAAGAGATCGTCTATCGTTAAATCCAAACGCTGAACATATCGCATATAAGATTGTATCAGTTCAATATTATCTTCACTTGTCAATGTTTTGTCGGAAAAACAGCAGTCTTTATCCCGAAGGTAACAGATCACTTGATCCCTTAACCCT
>JAVWBH010000114.1:0-8654 GCA_036649595.1 Bacteroidales bacterium | reverse complement strand
ATTTGGGGATATTTATAGGGGCGGCTGTACTTTAGCAGTATAAATATTTAATAAAATGTATATGAAACACACATCCTTTTTCTTGTTATCGGCCTGCTTGCTTCCGGTATTTTCTTTTGCGTCAAAAGATCAGACGTCTTTGCGGGAGCGCGTAAATGTACAGGCAGACTCGGCTCGTCTTGATCAGATTATTGATGGGGAATGGGTTGCTGTGGGAACAAATAAACCACATGCCATAACCCTGGATAAAACGATTCTTTTTAATGGAAAACCTTCTTATTGTTTTGAGTTAAGACAAGAAGATAATACATTGGAAGGGTATGCTGTAGGAGAAACCAAAGGACGTGCCGAATTTTCTTATTGTTATGCGACGCATGCCGATTTCGCGAACCGCCCGGCAGAAGATTATCTGACAGCGCAAAAAAAGAAAACGGTCTATCATTATGGTAAAGGTATTTGCCCGCAAGGAGCACGCCGCCGTTATGTTTTTTCAGCTTATATCCCATCTTCATTAGATGAGAATGTATCAACTATTTTTGCACAATGGCACGGTATGCCTGACCGTACATTGGTTTCGGATCCGCAGGGTAATGTGCGGAAATTGACGGATGCCGAATTTTTGGATCTGTATGACCGGATGATCTTTAAAAAAAATGTGGCACATGAAAAGATCGCCTTAACAGATAAAGACGGTGCCGTAAAAAAAGATAAAGCCGGAAATATTCAGTATAAAGCCGGTAAGCGTACCGGATGGTTGATAGAGCAGGGGGGATATCCTCCGTTGGCTTTCGGATTTTCAAACGGCTTCTTTTATATTAAGGCGAATTCAGATCGTAAATGGCTTACAGATAAAGATGACCGATGTAATGCAAATGTAGCGAACTCAAAAATAATGAAGCCTGCAACGTCTGATTATAAGGCTTCTACGATTGCATATAAAATGCCGTTTAATGAGTTTCCGAAAGATTGTTGGATTACATTTGAAATAGATGTAACCTGGACAGAATACGGAAAGGAAACACAAACGATTGTCAGACCCGGAAAATTGGATGTGATGATGACTTATAAAAACGGAAAGAAAGAAATCCAAAAGCACATTGTCGATAATCAGGAAATTCTGATAGGCCGCAATGATGAAGATGGTTACTATTTCAAATTCGGAATTTATCGCGTCGGAAACAGTACCGTGCCTGTACGTTATAATCTGGCCGGCTATAAGGAGTTTGAATAAACCGGCATTCTGTTTTATGTATTGAAAATTTAAAGCGGTATACCTGAGAGAGGATGATAATGATTCGCCCTCTTTTAGGTATACCGCTTTTTTAATTCGGTTATTTCCGTTTTGACTGGATGTCACATCCGCCTTCTCCTGTGTGAGACGGATAGCCGGGTGTATGTTGGCGCCCGCAGTCTTTCGTATTTGCTTTTAATGAATAATAATCATCGTTTGTGTTGACGGTATAATTTTTCAATAATTCGCGGTGCTGCCGTAATATTTTTTTGTATTTCGGATCGTATGCCAGATTAATGCGTTCGCCCGGATCATTCTTAAGATCGTATAATTCCTCTCCATTCTCTTCTTGATAATGCGTGTATTTATACTGTTTGCTACGGATCATTCTTCCCGGAGTATAAATTACATCATATTCACTATGCCACTCAGATGCAACAAACGGATGTTGCTTTTCCATTTTTTCGCCTTTTAACAAGGGATAGAAACTGATACCCGGCTTACAGTCAGGGATAGCTATTCCGGAGATGTCGCAAAGGGTAGGCAATAAGTCTGTCGTTGCCTGGATAAGCGGCTCATTTTTAATTTTAGCCTGATTTTTGATGCCGGCTCCCGATACAATCATGGGGATGCGGGTTGTTTCATCGTAAAAGCTGATATGTTTGGTGACAAGTCGGTGTGAAGCCATTCCGTCACCGTGATCGGCTAATAAAACGATTACCGTATTTTTGCCGTTCGGGGTTGAATACAGAGCC
The DNA here is from genome assembly GCA_036649595.1 of Bacteroidales bacterium. Classification (GTDB taxonomy): domain Bacteria; phylum Bacteroidota; class Bacteroidia; order Bacteroidales; family JAUNSR01; genus JAUNSR01. The sequence continues at coordinate 6,668 of JAVWBH010000114.1, read as the reverse complement.
TGCAATACCTGATCTATTTGTTTGTCTACCATTCGGGTATAGTATTGAAATGCCGCAATATAATGGCGGTAGTCTCTGTCGCTCCAGTGAGATGCCTGAAACATGCGTCGGTTAGAGCAGCAGATATATTGTACCGGAGTCGGGATTTTACTCCAGTCCTGAACCTCGAAATTAGCAGGTAGTCCGGGTAGTTGTGTGGTATCGATATCAGGAGCCTGTCCGTTTGTCAATGCTCCGATGAATCCGCATATATTATGTGGGTTTTGGAAGTCCGCAATGCAAATAAATGGCTGATCGTGTGGTTTTGATAAGAAATCGGTTACATCTTCACACGTCCCGACATCCAGAAAGCTGTCTTGGTTGACCGGAAAGTTTGGGTCATTAAACGGTTTAGCGGTTGGTTCTTTGTGACTAAAACCTCTCAGTGCTCCCATATCATGTGTTTTTCCAAAATGAACGGCCTGATATCCGGCTTTGGTAAACAAGTCGCCAAGTGTCGGGATATGATCGGGAATCGTTTTGTTGAACGGGATATCGGAATTACTTCTTACATTGGTTTGGTGAGGCATTAAGCCGGTCCATAATCCTGCACGCGACGGCTGACTAAGCGGACATCCTATGTAAGCATTTGTAAAAACTACCCCTTGTGCGGCAATGCGGTCAATAGTTGGGGTGACTCCCCGGGTTTCACCATATGCTCCCACAACCCGTTGGGTAAGGTGGTCGCATTGTATAATCAGAATATTGGGTTTTTCTTGCGCAAACGCCGGAGCCAATATACCGGTCAGGCATAATGCCGAATAAAATCGTTTCATAGAATAAAAAAATAAGCAGTCGGAATGTGATAAATGCCGAATAGTACAGGTCTTTGTTAATAAAAAGAAGGGCGGAAAATTCCGCCCTTACAGAAGTAACTACAGAATGATTATATTCTGTCTAATACTGTTTTTATCAATGTGTTGATTGATTCTTTGTAATTGATATTCGTATTATGAGCTACCCGGTTTGCAATGATCGTACATACAGTCATTGCATGGTGACCTAACATTAATGCAAGACCCGCTAGCGCAGAGCTTTCCATTTCATAGTTCGTAACCTTGCGGCCGTGGAATTCGAATACTTCAATATTGCGGTTAAGATCCGGAGACGCCAATGGCAGCCGGAGTTCACGTCCTTGCGGACCATAGAATCCGTTTGCGGAAATTGTGATTCCTAATACCATGTCGTTTTGGGCGATGCGGTTTACCAATTCGGGGTTTGCATCTACCACATAAGGGGCTGCCGCTTGTTTTGGATAGCCTGTGAAATCGACAAATGCTTTTTCAAATTCAAGATCACAATATTGATCGCGGTTGGCATAGAAATTCAGTACGCCGTCGAATCCGATCGAACTTTGAGAAACTACGAATGTGCCGACCGGAACGAAGGGCTGTAATCCTCCGGATGTTCCGATTCGAACTAAATCGAGTTTTGTTAATTCCGGTTTGACTTTGCGTGTTTCAAAATCAATGTTAACCAATGCGTCGAGTTCGTTTATAACGATATCGATATTATCTGTTCCGATTCCATGAGACAGAACCGTCAGGCGCTTGCCTTTATAGGTACCTGTAATGGTATGGAATTCACGGTTTGTAACGTTTACTTCTTCTGTATCGAAGTGAGATGCAACCAGATCCACGCGAGAAGGATCTCCTACCAAAATAATTTTATCCGCTATTTGTCCCGGTAACAGGTGCAGGTGGAAAATAGATCCGTCGGGATTAATGATCAATTCAGATGCCGGTATTTCTTTCATCTTGTAAAAAGGTTTATGTTAGCAACATGCAAGCCCCCTCAGATTATCGAGCGAACTCTTTAATGAAGGGGCTTGCATTGATATTAAGTAATGCGTTTTTATTGTTCGCTAAGTGTATAACACCTGGCTGGGCAAAACGGTTTGAGCGTTTTATTATTTAGCAGTCGTTGGAGCCGTGCCGGCGATAGAATCGCGCATATCGGTATCGGCTTGCAGGTTTTTCATGCGGTAATAATCCATGATTCCCAAATTTCCGTTGCGAAAGGCTTCTGCTATGGCTTGTGGTACTTGTGTTTCTGCTTCAATTACATTCGCACGCGCCTCTTGTGCTTTGGCAATCATTTCCTGCTCGCGTGCAATGGCCATTGCGCGGCGTTCTTCTGCTTTTGCCTGTGCGATATTTTTATCGGCATTTGCCTGATCAATCTGCAGTTCGGCTCCGATATTTTTACCGATATCAATATCCGCGATGTCGATAGACAGGATTTCAAAAGCAGTACCTGAGTCAAGCCCTTTTCGTAAAACCAGTTTCGAAATCGAATCCGGATTTTCCAGTACTGTTTTATGAGTGTCCGAAGAACCGATCGAAGATACGATACCTTCTCCGACACGTGCGAGGATTGTGTCTTCCCCGGCACCCCCCACTAACTGGCGGATATTGGCACGTACCGTAACACGGGCTTTTGCGATTAGCTGAATACCGTCTTTAGCAACAGCGGCTACCGGAGGTGTATCGATCACTTTCGGATTTACAGACATTTGTACCGCTTGAAATACATCTCGTCCGGCCAGGTCGATGGCCGTGGCATCTTTGAATGTCAGTGTGATGTTTGCTTTGGATGCAGAAACCAAAGCATGTACGACCCGCTCGATATGTCCTCCCGCAAGATAATGCGCTTCGAGTTCGTCGCGGGTAATGGTATTTAATCCGGCTTTGTGCGCCTCAATCATTGCCCGTACGATGATCTGTGGGGGTACGTGTCTGACACGCATCAATACCAACTGAATCAGCGAGATATGTACACCCGATGCTTTGGCTGAAATCCACAGCAAAACCGGGACGAAATGGAAAAAGAGAAATAATAGGATCAGAATTAATCCCAATAGGATAAAGGGTCCGGCCATAATAACATTTTTATTTATGATGAATTTGTTTAACGATAATATTAGTTGTGTCGACCTTTATGATCTCCACCGGTTTGTTTACTTCAATAAACCCTTCTTCAGATTTCGCTTCATAGGTTTTATTTCCGATAATAACAGTCCCCATCGGATTCATGATGGATAAAGTGACGCCGGTTTCGCCGGCTTGTACTTCTGTTCCGATCTTATTCGGCGCAGTAGAATCAATTTCTTTATTAAGAGCTATTCTCGAGAGCATCTTGCCTTTTATAAACCGGTATATACCTATGATTAGCGTAAGGATGCAGATGAGCAAGGTTATGTTGCCCCCCAATAACCCTAATTGTTCATAAGCGTACCATACAGATCCGCCCATAAATGCAATTCCGGCGATCCCGGCAAATCCAAATCCGGGAATAAGGAAAATCTCCAGGATAACCAGCCCGATACCGAATAATGCTAATATGAGAATAATAAAAATGTCAAGCGCCATGATTTTTAGATGTAATTATCGGTTTCGCCGTAAATAATTTATTTCGGCATTTCGGGAATCTGTTTCAAGTTTTTCTATTTGTAATTGAAAATCAGCGCACTTCTTTTCCAATTGTAATATTCTCGCTTTAATTTTATTTCGGGCCGCCGTATTGCCATACGCCCATGTCCGTCTTAATTGTTCGAGATCCTTTGAATCAGTCTGATATAATTTCCGTAGGCTAATTGCCTGTTCGTATAATTTGCGCGCTTCCGGATTTTCAAAATCATTCAGATTGTAATAAAGGATCTTATCGTTAATTACAAAAATGAAATCTCCTTTTGCTTTCGTAAAATCTTCTTCGGTATTATATACGGACGACAATAACTTTTCATAATTCGCATTCTCCGGCCAGGTTGCTCTGACAGAGGCTATACGTGCAAAATTTATAAGTTCTTCCTGAGGAAGGTCCCGGTAATAATTTTTTTCACCGAAATTCGGGATAAAAAGATAGATGATCACTTTGTCTTCCTGCTGAAAACGGTCGGAAGCAAACCATCCGATCTGATTACCTTCGTCAATCGCTAAAAGATAGTCATTATAAGGAGAGTTGAAAGGCATTGGTAGCCGTTCGGGTGTATAATAACTTCCGTTAGAGACATTGTATTTGGTTACGAACAGATCGTATCCGCCCATAGAAGGTTCTTGATCCGAAGCAAAATATACGGTTGTCCCGTCTGTCATGACAAAAGGGAAATCTTCATTTGCCGCGGTATTGATATTTTCAGGGAAAGCAAGCGGTTCGCTCCATTTATTACCATATAATTTACTTGATTCAAATAGATCATATCCGTTCGTTCCTGTCTTTTTTCCATAAACGCGCCGGTCTGCCCGCTGCGATTCGAAAATAACATTTCCTTCTTCCGGTACGGCATTTTCGAGTAATTTGTAATTAAGCAGTCGACCCGATTCTTGTCCTAATTTATAATATTCGAAAAAGCGGGCTTTGTCAACGATTATACTGTCTACAAAAACAACTTGCTCAACACGGCCCAACGCTTTTTCGCAGAATTCGGCTTGTTGGATAAGTGCATCTGTACGCTCTGTTTCTATCGGATCTTTTTTGACCGTAGCTTTGTATTTTTCGAAATTGGAGATCGCATCGCCAAACTTGTAGTTACGCAAATAAAGATCGCCTAATAGCGGGTAAGCCCCCGCCACTCTTCTTTTTGCGGCAATTGAAAGGTATTTTTCAGCCTCTTCGTAATTACCGGTTTCATATAGAGCCTCACCATACCATTTGTTCACATCAGCTCTTGACCCGTATTTTTTGATCAATGAACTAAAAGCCGTTACCGCTGCAGGGTAGTCTTTCTTCTTAATCATTTCCCTTGCTTCATCAAGTGTTTGTGCTTGTGTTGAAAAAAAGGAGGTCGTACACAGCAGAATTCCGAATACGGAATTCCGGGCTGATTTATAATTAAATTTCAGATACATCTCTACTAATAAATTAATCAATCTCTATTCACAAAGCTAACAAAATTTTTTTTTCTATTAGCTTTTGGCCCTCAAAATGATGTGAAATAAAATAGTTTGTAAAGAAAGAAAAGAGCACAATTATCAGACAAATTAAAAATTATTTATTCAGACGTTTCTTTCGGAACAGGTACTCTTTGTGTAATTAGGGGCGGGTTGTAAAAAATCAGCCCTTCGTTAATTTGAAATAAGGCTACTTAGAAGTAGTTCTGGATCGATTTTAGAATTTTTTGTTGAATTCGAATTAAATTATTTCCATCAAATATTGGGAATATATGTTAATTTAGCGGCGAATTAACACTAAAACGAATATGAGCGGATTTTTTGGATGTGTCTCCCGAAAAGAATGTGTCAACGATGTTTTTTATGGGACCGATTATCATTCACATTTAGGAACTAAACGGGCCGGGATGGCATTTTTTAACGGAACTGATTTTGTGCGTTCCATCCATAGCTTAGAAAGTGCCTATTTCAGAAATAAGTTTGAGTCGGAACTGCCTCGTTTTGGCGATTCTTCTTTAGGAATAGGGATTATCAGTGATATGGAATCACAGCCGGTAACATTGATTTCTCATCTGGGACGCTTCTCTGTAGTGATGGTAGGTCGCGTTGATAATCTGGATGAAATTCAGACTCAGTTTCTAAAAGAGAAAATACATTTTGCCGAGATGTCGGGGGCTGCGGTCAATCAGACAGAAATGATTGCAATGCTGATTAATTCGGGAAGTACTTTTAAAGAAGGGATTGAGAATGTATACCGAACAGTAAAAGGATCTTGTACTTTTCTGATTCTGACAGAAACCGGAATTTATGCGTGTCGTGACAAATATGGTCGTACGCCGATCTTGTTAGGGAAAAACGAATACGGGTATGTCGTGGCCAGTGAAAGTTCTTCATTTACAAATCTGGGATATCGGATTGTACGTGATTTAGGGCCGGGAGAGGCGCTGCATGTTACCAAAGATGGGTTAGCCCAGGTAATCAAACCGGGTTGCAAAAAGCAAATATGTTCTTTCCTGTGGATTTATTACGGTTACCCGTCTTCTTATTATGAAGGAATAAATGTAGAAGATGCCCGTTATCGATGCGGCGGAGCGATTGCTCAGCATGATCCGATTGAAGTTGATTTTGTAGCCGGTATTCCCGACTCCGGTGTGGGACATGCTATTGGATACTCGAATGCCCGAAGCATTCCTTATAAAAGACCTTTTGTAAAATACACCCCTACCTGGCCTCGTAGTTTCATGCCGCAGAATCAAAAAATGCGCGATTTGGTAGCCAAAATGAAACTAATACCCAATGAAGCCTTTACCCGCGATGCACGTATCCTGTTTTTGGATGACTCTATTGTCCGGGGCACTCAGTTAAAAGATAATGTTGTAAAATTACGCGAAAGCGGCGTAAAAGAGGTACATATGCGAATTGCTTGTCCTCCGCTTGTCTATCCTTGTAAATTCCTTAATTTTTCTTCTTCCCGTTCTACCTTTGATCTGTTTACACGTCGTGTAATTCGGGATCTGGAGGGAACCTCGGATCTTACGGCCGAAATTCTGGCTCCTTATTCTGATCCGGATTCAGACAAATATAAAAAAATGCTCGAAGTAATGGCTCAGCATCTGCAACTGGATACGCTTAAGTTCCAGCGTTTGGATGATTTGGTAAAAGCAATCGGTTTGCCGAAAGAAGACTTGTGTACCCACTGTTGGGATAACTCAAGTTATATGGAATAAAAAATAAAACGGT
>JAVWBH010000113.1:0-8664 GCA_036649595.1 Bacteroidales bacterium | reverse complement strand
AACTACCAATATACGGCTCTCCGTAATTGTCATTTTTTACTTTTTTAATGGGAAAAAAACAATATGTTTCGGTTCGCAGATTTAAATCTTTTGTAAAATTTATAATCGGAATTACCCCGGCGGCCGCATATTGAAGGGCATGAAAAGAGGGATTGAATATCGTCTTGCTATGCGGGGTAGGAGTAAAGGCCGGAGCCTGAAGTAGGGTTGCAGTATAGTTTAAGAATGCTTTTTTGTTAGATACGACAGCGTTTATTCTGCTTCCGAGTGTAAACCAGCTTCCGAGCGGATAATAACTTTCTGCATCAAAACTGAGTTGTAGCCAGGAAACCGTATTCTGTTTGATCGGATTCGGATAAGGCGTATTTTGGCCTTTTCGGTAAAATTCTTGTCCGAGTGCGCCGAACCCTTCCAACGTAGCGCGATGGCCTGTGGTGGGATACATCTTTAGGTTTAGAGAATTTAGCTCCAGCAGGATACTTGCTTTTCCTAGTTTATACCAACTTTTATCGGCCGGCAATGATTTAAAATCCATCGATGTGCTGGGATAATATCTGTCGAATAAGTATCCGTATCCTGCAGAAACGACCGCTTTGCCGGTTGTACGGAACGGAAGTCCGATCTCAATTTTGGTATAAGATTCATTTTGATTGATGAAACAGGGTTGATCGCTGGTATCGAATAGTTTTTCACTTTCATAAAATTTAGTTTCCTGCAGGCTATACATCATTTCCAGATACATGGGGTAATCGGTTGGCAAATCAGTGCGGGCGGAGGCTAAAAAAGAGTTATGTGTTCTGCCGAGCTGTCCTTGTACTCTAAAATCAACCGAGTAAGAGTGTAAGAGTTGATAATTGAGTCCCAGATAAATACTGTTCGCATTCATGGAGGTGATAAAGCCGCCAATAGATGCATTCAGGTTTTTCTGCATTTCTGCGGTCATGGAAAGGCCGAATTTTCCACTCGTGCGATTGTATGTCGCACGAGGAGATATCTGCGATATTTTTTTGTCGGACAATGTTTTATAATAATCCTTTTTTACTTCATTACAACTGAAACCTGTTACTTCGGGTTTCCCAAACTGGCGCAAGATGTGCTGATTCTGAGCTTTACTTCCGCCGCTTACTTCTATACTTTCAAATATCAGTTCCGGAAAACTGCTTTTATAATGCAGTCGTCTCATAAACAGTTCCTCCGGCGATACGCGCCGCTTGACCCGTTGTTTTATTTTTTCAGCATATTCCTTTCCTTTTTCATATCCGGCCTGGTATAATTCGTCTGCCTTATCAAAATCAAGCAGGCTGATACCTTTAAACTTAAATTTGATCAGCTCTCCTTTTTCAATCGGAAGCGTATAATCGGTTTTTTGCATAACCATACTTTCGAGTTGTCCGATGACATTGTTTTCATGCGGTTTTTTAGGATTGTCTGCAACCGAACAGCCGATAATAAAGTCGGGTGCAAAAGTATTTTCCATGACATCTACAGGAAAATTATTATATATACCTCCGTCGTACGCCATGACGTCATTTATTTTTATCGGTTTAAAAACGATCGGAAAGGTCATGGAGGCGCGCACGGCATCCGAGAGATGACCGGAGGAAAGAATGAGCTCCTTTTTATTATGAACATCGGATGCCACACACCGGAAGGGGATAAATAATTCATCAAAGTTGCCTTCGCATTTTGCCTGAGCCTGTGCAAAAATTTTCATGAAAACAAAGTTCATCGGATTTGTATTGATCAGGCTTATCGGAAGAAGTTTCCGAATAGACAATGCCGAATCTCTTATCGCCAGATTGAACGTCATAAATTCGGGTGCAGGCGTAGGCCGCTTAAAGAAGTAAACATATTTATCGGGCATTTTGCCGCTCTGAGCCTCTTTAAATTCGTCCGATTTGATCAATTCCATCATTTCTGCCGGCGAATATCCGATTGCATAAAGCGACCCTACCACGGCGCCGATGGAGGTGCCGGTAATGTAATCAATGGGAATACCATTGTCTTCCAACGCCTGGATTACCCCGATGTGCGCTATTCCCCGGGCGCCTCCGCCACTTAAAACCAGACCGACACGTTGCGCCTGTATCGGAAAGTAAAGCAGTAGCAGTGCACCCAACAGGATGATTCGATGTACCTTTGCGGGGTATGGCAATTTCATAGTAGCAGGTTTAAATAGATTTAGAATTCGAAAATCACTCCGACTGTAGGCAGGATTGTGCCGCCTTCGTTTTGAAGCCATTTCATCCGGTAGCGTTGTTCTTTTAACGGAGCGTCGGGATTTTCAATGACTCCTGTGCTGATGTATTTTGCCGGACTGTCTGACTTATGGTTTAACAAATTCTGAATATCCAGGTAAAGATCGAGCATGAATTTTTTCCAGAAAAAAGTCTTCTCTACCCGTATATCGAATTGGGTAAATGCTTTTAATCGTAATGAATTGAATTCAGAATAGTCTTTGACGGATTCATTTAAGGTATTCCAGGATTCAACGAGTGCGGACTTTTCCGTATCGACGGGGGTGTAAGGCATGCCTCCCATGTATCTGAATTTGATACCCACATCCCAGCTCCGGGCGGGAGAATAAAGTAAGGTTCCTGTAAACAGGTTCCTGTTGTCCCAGGTTGCAGAAACATATTCGGATTTACGTTTGTCAAATACCAGGCTGCGAACAAACGTATAAGATGTCAGCAGTGATATTTTCTGCATCAGGATCCATTTGGCGGATAATTCAAAACCGTATGCTTTGCCTTTTGAATCAGAGATAACAGCTTCGTTTCCGATTACCCCAAAATCATTTCCTTGTGATGAGACCGGAATGGAGTCTTGCAGACTGGATGCCCCGTGTGCAAACCATTTATAGAAAAAATCACCATTTACTTTCAATGCGTCCGACGGACGGAATTCCAGACCGCCCGCTACCTGGTCAGAGCGGAAGTAGCGTAGCGTTGCTTTATTGACCAGCGTTCCTTTGGCATCTTTATATCCCATCGCGGTGTATAATGGCAACTGGAAATATCTGCCTGCATTTGCATTCAGATAAAACGGACCTGCCAGGTTATAAGAGAGGGATGCCCGCGGTGCAAATTGTTTAAAAGGGTTGCTCATGGCATTCGAATAGCTGTTTCCGTCGATGCGCAGGCCTGCGGATAAATCGAGCTTTTTATTTTCACTACGGAATGAGACCGATGTAAAAGCTGCATATTTCCAGATATCCAAAAAGGTGTGATAGTTGATCTGTTCGATCGCATCGTTGCGATATGTATTATTCAGCGTTCGGTTGGTATAGGTTGCATACTCTGCAGATACACCCATTACAAGGCGGAACTGATTTAAGCGGCTGGTGTTTTCGAATCGGATGCGTGTTTGCGCTTCGTCCGAATGGTATTTTAATCTCAGTTTATCCGGATTTTCACGATCATTGTCTTTGTATTTTGAAGCACCGTTGCGCAAAAGCGAATTACTTAGCGTGATGAGTTGGGTATGGTTGCCGGCATAATGTTTATAAACGGCTCCGACAGTATATGTTTTTTGTTTGTATTCGGGTAGTGTTTGGTAAATCTGAAAGCGGTCTTCGTCATTCGGATCCACATCGTCATTCAATTTCGAGTCGTCAATCGCCCCGATACCGAGTATCGTAAGTTCGTTTGCTGAATTAAAGCGGGTTTTTACTTTAAACTGACCATCGATATATTGCGGCAGAAAAGGAAGGTTAAGAACCGAAAATAAGAACTGCAAATAAGAATACCTTACCGATACCTGATAGGTTGTTTTATCTCCCAGCGGTCCGTTTGAGCTGATGCCTGCTTCTGATGCGCCGAGTGTGAATTTATAGGTTCGCTTTTCTTCCGAACCGTCTTTGAGCTTAAAGTCAAGGACGGAACTGACACCGTTTTCCCGGGCTACCGGAAAAGCACCCGAATAAAAGTCGACTTCCCGTAACAGATCGGCGTTGATAATACCTACCGGGCCGCCCGAAGCACCTTGCGTGGCGAAATGGTTGATATTCGGAATCTCAATGCCGTCGAGATAGAATTTATTTTCTGAAGGGCCTCCTCCGCGTACAAGAATATCATTCCGATGTATCTCCGATGAAGTGGCGACTCCGGCAAAGGAACTGATCACTTTTGAAATATCACGATTGGCACCCGGAATTTTTTCGATCTCTTTCAGTGAAATCACCTGAAGAGAAAGAGGCGCTTCCGGATTTTTACGAAAAGTCGGAGCGGATACATTGATCTCTTTTAATTGGATGGCGTCTTTTTCGAGAGATACATCTAATGTATAATCTGTTGTAGAAAGTCTGAATTGATAAGAGAGATATGATTGATATCCGAGGCATGACACCTTTACCTGATAGAAGCCGGGTTGTAACCCCGTAAGTTCATAATACCCATTCTCGTCACTTTGCGTACCAGTTCCGATAGCGGGCAGGTATACATTCGCATAAGATACCGGAGTTTTGTTGTCTTGTTCGGTTATGCGTCCTTTTACAGATAGTGATCCCGCTGCCAGCACTCCTGTTATTCCGATAAGAAAAAATAGAATAGAAAGGCAAATGTAACGTAGATGTTGATTCATGTAAGCGAATGATGTGTTATTCATAAAATTTATCTCATCATAGAACAATATTTCTTTTTGATTGGTTTTCATCTTGACTGGGCAGTCCTGATAAAAGAATGGTCGATATGAGAAATATTGTAAAGGTATTATTAAAGATAATAATTGGATTCGGAATGATGGTCATTCTTCTTATTATTTTATCGGGTATATTCTTCTATATTCTTAATAAAACGGGCAGGATATCAGGGATTGCGCAAACATTTATGAATCATCACCTTGTCGGGAGAATGGAATTTGATTCCCTGGCGTTCGATTTTACGGAATTTCCGGTAATCGGCGTTGCTGCCCAAAACGGATTATTGATTACGCCAGATCCGGATGCACCCAACGATACGTTGGCTTCTTTTAAAAAATTAAGAGCTAAGATGAATCCGTTTAAAATATTTTCTGATAATTTAATAGATATCCCATATGTATATCTTGAGCAACCAAAGGCAATTGTTACCTTAAATAAAGAAGGGCGACCGGGGTGGGCAATCTGGCGTTTCAGGAAGAAACAGCCTGCAGGGGTGGTAATACATAAAAGGCCTCCGATAAAGTTAAATATCAGACAGGTCGAAATATATGGACATCCGGAGTTTTATTATCATAATTTGCATACGGGGATGCAGATTACTGCCGATGCACAGGATCTGTTTCTGATCGGTTGTATTGCCATCGATTATAAAAAGATTGATGCCGATTATTTCCATTTACGGAAACTGAATTATCGCATGACTATTCCTAAAGCAAACGTCTTGATAGATACGCGCTCTGACTCAATACTCATACGCAAGCATTTACAGCAGGATATGAGCAATTATCAACTACACGTAGTAACCGTAAATGATACGGTATATGTGCGGGATATGGCGATTATGACCGATAATAATTTTGAAGTACATGGCAAGGTGGGGGTAGGTTTCGGGTATAAGGCAATTCAGGTTCATGATTTGCTGTTTCAGATTGATACCACATTTTTATGGATGCGGGGAGATTTCAGGAAAGTGCCTTTTTTAAAAGGAATGTACACAAATGTTCAGGTACGGGTCGGCTCGCCGAATCTGAACCAGACAATTAATGAGCTACCTTCTTTGAAAAAACATTTTCCGCCGGGGTTGAGGGTGCAATTACCGTTATGGCTACAAGGAGATTTTACGGGTATATTCAGCCCGGATAAAAAGATATATCCTGATATCAAAAGTACACTCACCATTGGGCCGGGGCTGGTTCGGTATCAAGATTATCCGGTTGTCACTGACTTTTTTATGAAGATGCAAGTTGCCTACTCTCCTGATACGCACGATTCTTATCTTGCGCTCCCGAATTTAAGATGTAAAATATTGAATTCAGCGCTTTCTCTTTCTGGTAGCGTGCAGCATCCGTTTACCAATCCGTATGCAAGATTGAGTGTGAATACTTCTTTGGATATTCATCTGCTGTCGCAGTTGGATACCGCCTTTTCCGGATTTAACGGTCGGGTTAAACTTAATGCAGATCTGCAGACTCCGGTTAAAAGTTTGTTGCAGAAAGATTTTAGCAAAACGCATGTTTCTTTAGCCGGAACGACGGATTCTTTATCGCTGGTATTACCGGGAGGAATGACATCCGTCAACTCTTATTCAGGAAATATCCGGATATCTGTTCCCCGACCGTCGGCTTTCGTTAAGAAAGACTCCATGAAACTGGATCTTTTTTTGGATTCAATCGCTTTCAGTCGGATGGGGCAGGTAAATATAGGAGTTCGCTCGGTTGATATTACGATGGCGGCCCCTTCCATAACGGGAAAGAAACAATTGGATGTAAGCGGTAAAGTGGGGTTGGCCGGCGTAAACGGATTGCTTGGAAACGGCGTCCGGATACATGCCGACCGGCTCAGCGGCAAATGGAAAGGTGTATTTAATGAAAACAAACTATTTCCGGATTCTCTTCTGATGAAATTCGCTTTTCGGAAATTGTGGGGAAAAGTAGATTCTGCTTATCTGTTGACGCAAGACCTGGGTTTTTTATTTGAGGGCAATCGGATTGCGGGTGATTCTGTTTCGGTTAATACCGATACCCTGCGCAGCATCCGGCAATTATATGAACGGTATGATTTTTCGGGAGGGGTAATTATGAATAAGGCAATCGTAGAGACTCCGGTGCTGCCATTGAATAACCAGATAGACAGTTTGCTGATTTTGTTTAATAAGGAGATGATAGACGTCCCGTCGATTATTTGCAAAAGCGGTTCTTCGGAATTGACTGTTACAGGAAAAGTCGATAACTGGAGTAAATACCTTCTGAGCGACAGTATAATGGTAGCGGAAATCGGATTGTTGTCGGATTCATTAAATCTGACAGAATTGATTCCGGCGATTGCCCGAGGTGTCTTTTTCCTGAATAAACAAAAAGACTCCGCAACAGATTCATTGGTGAAGCGGTTATTGCCGCCTCAGTTGATACCACCTGCGAAACCGGAAGAACGGACCCGTGCGAAAATGATCAGTCTGCCTGCAAACATGAATGTAAAGGTGAATCTGGATGCTACCCATGTAGAATATGATAAGATTCTATTCGACGAATCACATGGGAAAGTATTATTGATTGACAAAAGTATATTTATTCATAATGTCTTCGTGGATTCGAACTTAGGAAATATAGAGGTGGGGGCCTCTTATCAGCCGGGAGACTCTTCTTTTGCGAAAACAGCATTGTCTGTTGATTTAAAACGACTTGATGTAAATAAACTTTTGAGGATTATTCCGGATTTACATCGGGTGGTGCCTATGTTGGAAACCCTGGAAGGGGAGGTGGGATGTTTGATTTCCGCATCTGCCGACGTCGACTCTACCTTATATATTATGATGCCTGCTTTATCGGGAAGTGCTCAGATCAAAGGGCAGAATCTCTCGATAGAGAAAGATAAAGTGTTGCCTAAATGGGCAGGGCGGTTACTTTTCGGTAAACGCTCTAAAATAGTGCTCGACTCAATCCTGGTGAATCTGACGATGAAAAACAATATATTAAGCATTTATCCTTTTGTGGCAGATTTAGATAATTATCGGATTTTAGCCAGCGGGCTGCAAGATACGGACGATTCTTTTTTCTATCACATATCTTTACTTAAGTGGTTTTTGCCTTTTAAGCTGGGCTTCAATATTTACAAAGAAAAAGGGGCGAAGGTAAAGTTCAGGCTGGCTTGCCCACAATTGAAAGACCTCAGTTTGCCTGCACGGATCATGTCTGTGGATTCCGCACATTTCTACCCTTACCGGAATGTACCCGAAACGATTTATGAGGGGTTGAAAAAACAACAGTCTGTCTTTTTGAAATTCTCCGGCCAATATGATTCTTTCCAACAGAAAGAACCGGAAGAGTTTTCAAAAAAACAGACTGAAGCTATATTGTTTCAGTTAGATTCCCTGCGTAGAGGAAATCCCGAATCTGAAAAGTAGTTTATCCTACCTTTGCTTCTTCGCGCTGTTCGATAAACTGCCGGATCGGCATATCGAATACAACGGAGTTGCGGTTATTTTGGCGTTTAACAAAGTGAACGGCCGAAATATAAGGTTCGACGATGTGCATTTTATCCTCCGGCGTTACTACAAGTAACTGAAGATGCAACTGTCGGCATAATTCCATCAGATAGCGCGATTTCTCGTCATCCTGGTTACTAAACGACTCGTCGACACAGATAAACCGGAAAGAGTTGGTATTCATTCCGCTCTGGCTGATACCAAACTGATATGCGATGGCAGATCCCAGGATGGTATAAGTCAGCTGGGCTTTCTCACCTCCGGATAGTTTACCTGTACTTTCATAAATTTTATACACCTGGTTCTCATTTTCGGAAAGGTGTTCTTTTGCCTTGAATGTAAACCAGTTACGAACATCGGTAACCGTACGTCGCCAGATCTCATTATCAGATAAATCTTCAATCAGATTCTTGATATGATCGAAACTCTGCTCCAGGATATTTTCATTCCCGGTTTCTTCATAAGCTGTCAAGTCGGGTTTCCATCCGTTCAGACGAGTACGGAAATCACGGATTTCACGAGAATTTTCTTTTTCAGCATATAG
>JAVWBH010000112.1:0-8763 GCA_036649595.1 Bacteroidales bacterium | reverse complement strand
TGTTTTGGAAAGTGCTTCTGAAAACCTGGATGAGGTAATCGTTGTTGCTTATGGAACAACAAAGAAAGCCTCTTTTACCGGATCAGCTTCTGTGGTAAAATCACAGGAGGTTGCTTCTCAGAAAGAATCTTTGGTAAAATCTCTTTCAGGAAAGGTTGCCGGAGTACGTGTAGGGGGATCTACCGGGGATGCAGGTTCTGATCAGGATATTGTTATTCGTGGTATTAGCTCTATTAGCGGAACAACCAGCCCGTTATATGTAATTGACGGGGTGCCAATCGTAAGTAGCAAATCTGATATGACAACCGGATTGCGTTCGCAGTCTGTGATGTCTTCTATTAATCCTGAAGATATTGAGAGTCTGACTATCTTGAAAGATGCGGCTGCATCTTCTTTGTATGGTTCTCGTGCAGCGAATGGAGTAATTATTATTACAACCAAACAAGGTAAATCAGGAAAAACCAAGATAACATATAATATGGAGTCGGGTTGGACCGATCTTGCCGTAAAAGGGCAATATACTCCGATGAATGCGAAAGAGGTTCAGGATTATTACCGGGCAGCCGGTGAGAACCTTGGAATATTGAATCCTGCTTTGGCTAATAAAGCCTCAACTGCGCTTTTGGGTGTTCCGTTTACTACTCCTGAAGAATTAGGGCAGAATATTGTAAATGGATATTTCTGGAATCCGGGTTCGGATATCGATACAAACTGGAAAAAAGAAGTTTTCCGTAAAGGGATGATCACAGACCATCAGGTTGCTATTAGCGGCGGTAGTGAAAAAACTCGCTTCTATACCGGATTTGGTTATAACAAAACGTTGGGATTGATTAAAGGTAGCGAATTTGAACGTTTTAGCGGCCGTATGAATATCGACCACAAAGCATTTGACTGGTTGCGTATCGGTGCCCGTCAATTGATCGCTTATACAAATCAGCATGGTTTCCGTGACCAGAATGAACAAGAGCAAGGATTTGGTACTTCTTCACCGATGTCTATCTTGTTCTCTATGGACCCTACGGCTAAAAATATACTGGAAGATGGTTCATATAATCCGAATGGCGGATTCTCGTCTCAGATTTCGAATCCGAACCTGATGTTGGGGCAGACTACAGGGCCGAATGCTGAAACTATCCGTTCGAATATGATGCGTAGTTTGTCGAACTTCGAAGCTGAAGTAACATTGCCTCTTGGATTCAATGTGAAGTCTATTTTCGGATATGACTATATGAATAATAAAGAGCAGGAGTTCTGGGCTCCGGGTAGTGTAAACGGCCAGAGCTTAGGTGGTTTGG
This sequence comes from Bacteroidales bacterium, assembly GCA_036649595.1. Taxonomy (GTDB): domain Bacteria; phylum Bacteroidota; class Bacteroidia; order Bacteroidales; family JAUNSR01; genus JAUNSR01. The sequence continues at coordinate 7,468 of JAVWBH010000112.1, read as the reverse complement.
GTTATCGCGCTGATTTTACCAGCAAAACTTTGACTTCTTCTACTACGGTTAACTATGTTAATAGTTTTGATAAACATAATATCCGCGCGTTAGTGGGTTATGAAATTGAAGACCGTAACTTGTTGATTGTTGAAGCAAGCGCAAAATCTTACTCTACAGATAAATTGCCGGAACTGTCGAATGGTCAGTCTTACAATACGGGAAGTAGCGAATCCGGTGCATCTATCCAATCGGTATTGGCAAATGCGAATTATGATTATGACAATAAATATTATCTGTCAGGAAGTTTCCGTCGGGATGGTTCTTCTCGCTTAGGAAAGAATAACCGATGGGCTAATTTCTGGTCGGTTTCAGCTGCATGGCGTTTGACCGGTGAAGATTTTCTGGAAGCGAATCCGTTATTTACAGATTTGAAACTACGAGCTTCTTATGGTACGAATGGTAACTTGCCGCCGGATTATTACGCAAATCTTGCTCTCTATTCATTTAGTGGCGGATATGGAGAAGAAAGCGGTATTTACTGGAATAATGCCGGAAATCCGGATTTAGGTTGGGAAAAATCGAAAAATCTCAATATCGGTATTGACTGGACATTGTATGAGCGCGTAAATCTTTCTCTTGAATATTATGACAAGACTACAACAGATTTGTTGTTTGAAGTTCCGACTTCCTGGTTGACCGGTTTTGAAAAGAACTGGCAGAATCTTGGTAAAATGAGAAATAACGGTATCGAGTTAACCGTTAGTTCTACTAATATTCAGACAAAAGACTTTACATGGACTACAGATCTCAATCTGACTCGCCAATGGATTAAAATCAAGGAACTTCCAAAAGGAAATGACGTGATGTATGGTGATGGTAATATGTATCTTTTACGTGAAAATGAATCAATGCATTCATTCTATTTACCACAGTGGCTGGGTGTGAATTCTCAAACAGGTTTGGGTGAGTTTTATATTGATCCGGACTTGAAGAGCCGCGATGCTGTAATCGACGGAAAATTCGTTGCTGACGGAAACATTACGAACTACTATTCAAAAGCCGGAAAAACAATTGTAGGAAAAGCTGTGCCAGACTGGATGGGTGGTATCACGAATACATTCCGTTACAAAAATTTCGATCTGTCATTCTTGATTACATTCCAGACAGGAGCAAGTTTGTTTGATTATCCTGGTTATTTCCTTACATATAGCGACGGTATCCGTATGGGATCGTTTAATATCTCTAAAGAGGTTGCCGGAAATTACTGGACAGCTCCCGGAGATAATGCTGAGTTCCCACGACCAATTTGGCAGAACCCATATCGTTCAGACCGCTTCTCTTCTAGAACCGTTCGTTCTACAGACAATGTACGTATGAGAGATATCACTTTCGGATACAAAATTCCGATTCCGTCAAAATATATCAACAACCTGCGTGTATTCTTTAAGACAAATAATCCGTTTATGATTTATTGTGCAACGAAGAATATTGATCCGGACGTTAATGTGAATGGTTATCGTCAGACTGATACTCCGATGGCAAAATCATTTATGTTTGGTCTAAACTTTGATTTATAATTTAAAAAACGGATGAAATTATGAAAAAGATATATTTAATAGGGTTATTATTCTGCTTACTGACCTCTTCGTGTGAAGATTTCTTAGATAAAACCCCGTCAACATCTTTGCCTGCAGAAGAGGCTATTACATCAATTACGGATTTGCGTAATGCTGTAAATGGTGTCGCTTATCTGATGTCGCGTAGCCGAATGACATACAGTGCGGATTTCGCCATTGTTTCCGATTTGAAAGGAAGTGACTTCCTTCCAAAAAGTAATAACAATCAGGCCGGCCCTATCGGGCGCTATACGATTACTAAAAACGATGATATCCCTTACTATGCATATGCTTATTTTTATCGTGCAATTGCCCGTGTAAATAACGTTTTGTCGGTAATCGATAAGGTTCCTCATTCGGAAGATAATCTGGCTGAATATAATGCGTATAAAGGAGAGTTGTATGCGTGGAGAGCAATGATGCATTTTGATTTGGCTCGTATGTTCTGTAATGCGCCTACTGCTGCTGCTGATATAAATGCGGCGAATTCCGGAATTGCGCTTTCTACGGCGGTATATCCTCCGGGATATGTAGCTGCCCGTACTACTTTGAAACAGACTTATGATCAGATCTTATCTGATTTCGATATTGCAATGGGATTATTGTCGAAAGATGTAAAAGAAAACAGAGGTCGTTTTAATTACTGGGGTGCTTTGGCTTTGCGTTCTCGCGTTCATTTATATAATGGTAGTTATGATAAAGCACTTGCAGATGCCATCGAGGTGATGGGTTGCAAGGAGTATGCTTTATATACTCGGGACCAGTATACTAAAGTATGGGATCAGGCTCATACCATCGAATCTTTGTTTGAGATGAATATTACCACTACTTATAATGCGCAGCGTAACTCTGTAGGGTATTATTGCGATTCGGAAGGCTATGGAGAATGTGCTTTCGTAGAAGGTGAGAATACACTTCTTTCTTATCTGACAGCTCATCCTGAAGATATCAGATCTCAGATGGTTAAGGTGCAAGGCGGTCCTAATCCAGGTACTTATCCTGCAAAATATCCGGGCCGTGACAAGCAGATTTATGTGAATAATCCTAAGATTATCCGTTTGTCTGAAGTTTACCTGATTGCTGCCGAGGCTGCTTTGAAAACAAGCTCACCTCAGGATGCGGCTTCTTATATAAATGCACTGCGCCGAAATCGTATCGAAAATTATGTAGATGTACCATCTGTTACACTGGATGATATTCTGTATGAGCGCCGTCTTGAGTTGTTTGCTGAAAACGCATGTGCGTGGGATTATTGGAGAAATAAGAAATCTGTCAATAATGCTACCGTAGGAGAAGTGAATTATGATGATTATCGTGCGATATTCCCAATTCCTCAGGATGAAATTGATATTGCTCCGGATCTTTTGATTCAGAATCCGAAATATTGATAGATCTTTTTGAATAATAAATCCTTAGGTTTTCAAGGGGCAGTGTGAGTTGCTTTTGCGAAAATTAAACGGATATATGAAAATAGTTTATGATGAAAGAGTTCGGTGTTATACCGGACTCTTTTTTTCTGTTAAGAAAAATGATGGCAAAATAGCCATTTCATGTCCGATTATGCTATATTTAAAATATATTTAATAAAATCTGTACCTATGAACTTTAAATTTTTATTTTCTGCTCTTTTTTTAGTCGGAATCCCGATCGCTTCTTTGTTTGCACAAATAGCAGACATCGATCATGTTCGATATGAGGTGCTTAGTATCGGTTCGAAAACGTGCCGGGTATTGACGTCCGATCTTAATCTCAAGGGCAATGTTGTAATTCCCGACAGCGTAACGATCGATGGCTCTAAATACGGGGTGATCCGAATTGGCGATTTTGCGTTTCACGGTCGTTATCAGATGCGGGGGGTGGTGCTTCCTGAGATTCTTCAGCATATAGATGACGGAGCATTTATGAATTGCACGGGGCTGATCGAAATAACGTTGCCCGCTTCGCTTGAGTCGATCGGCGAATATGCTTTTGCGCAGTGCAGTCAGCTATGGCGGTTTTTTGTTGCGCCGGATAACCGGTTCTTTTCAACAGACAATGATTATGCGCTGTTCGATAAATCTAAAACAACACTTTATTATTATCCTTCCGGTAAAATGGTTGTGCCGGATACGAAACCGTATGTTGTGCCGTCTACTGTTGAGCATATCGGCAGTTATGCTTTTTTTAATAACAAAGGACTTACTGCCATCACTTTTCCTGAAGGGCTGAAAACGATAGGGGCTTCGGCTTTTTCGATTTGCCGGAATCTCGAGCATTTCGATTTTCCCGCCGGCTTGGAGTCGATCGGAAAATATTGTTTTGAATTCGATTCGAAAATAAAGGAAGTGCTTATTCCTGTCGGTGTCCGTAAAATCGGAGAGGGGGTTTTTAAAGACTGCTCTTCGCTCAGAGCGATAAATGTAGCTGCCGGAAACGATAATTATGTAAGTGTTGGGGGCAATCTGTATACCAAAGACCGCACGCTGTTTGTTGCATATCCCGCCGCGAGCGATAATAGCATGCTCAAACTCGACGAACGGGTTACTTCTGTCGGAGCGGCTGCATTTGCCGGGGCTTCGAAGTTGTTGTCTGTGCAATTACCCGAAGGATTGACGCGTATCGGCGTATCTGCATTTTCAACCTGCGAGGGGTTGAAAGACTTTGTTGTTCCGGCAGGCGTAAAGAGAATACCGCAAGATTGTTTTTGGAGTTGTACGAACCTCGAAAAGGTGGTTTTGAAAGAAAATGTAAGTTATATTGGCGGTACGGCATTTGCCTTTTGCGATGCGTTGAAAGAGATTGAGCTTCCTGCTTCTGTGTATCATATCATGGGTACTGCCTTTGATAATTCAGGAATACAGGTTATTAAAGCCTGGAGTCCGGAGCCTCCTGAGTGGAGTGCCGGTCTTTCGGAAGTTTTTAACGCGGCGGGCTGTGTGGTATATGTTCCCGAGAAGAGTGTATTTAATTATAAAATAACAGAAGGGTGGAGTCTTTTTAAAGAAATAAAACCGCTTCAGTCAACAGGGATGCAAGCGGTAAGTGCCGATTTTAAAATATGTGTCAACGGAAATACCCTGGTGCTAACCGGAAACATAGCCGGAAAAATGATTCATGTTTATTCTGTTGCCGGTAATCTGGTTTATAACGGTGCCATGACATCCGATATGGTTTCAATTGATCTTCCTCATTCCGGTATTTATTTCGTGAAGATCGGAGATAAGACGCTTAAAGTAAGGATTGTGTAATTCATCGCCCGTTTTAAGAATAAAAACTGTCTTGATCGTTTTATGTTTTCGTGGATGATTTGAATTAGCTTTGTGTTTATTACTGCGAATGTTTAATTATGAATACTATCCCGTTATATACACTCGACTCTTATTTCAAAGCGGCGAATAAACCTTGTATTGCCTTTAATATGGAGTCGCTTTGCCATCAGGCTCCAAATGATGAGTCGATTGCCCATCGTCACGACTATTATCAGATTATTATTCTGGAGAAGGGATCGGCGGTACATCGTATCGAGTTTGATACGTACCAGATGCATGCAGGATGTATTTCTGTCTTGTTTCCAAAGCAGTTTCATCAAATTACATTTTCGGATGATGCACAAGGGTATATTATTATGTTTTGTGATGAACTGTTTTGTTCGGCGGTGCTCAAAAAAGAGTTGAGTGCCTACAATATCTCGCTCCAGAAACGTCTGAATTATATAAATCCATCCGTTGATGATTATGCTTCAATCAGTAAGGTCGTGCTGCAGATAAAGGAATTGTATGAGAATATTTCCATAGCCAAAAAGGAACAGATAAAATTTTATATTAAAATAATCTTGCTCCAGCTTATGGAGCTCGGGACAGGTCGCGAGCCGTCGCGTTCAGAAACCGAAGAGGCGAATATTTATCTGCGTTTCCGGGATTTGGTAGAAGATCAGTTTCGTGTCTGTCGTACGGTACAGGCCTATGCCGCCCAATTGGGTATTACAACCAAAAAACTGAATACCATCTGTAACCAATACACCGGCGAAACCGCATTGGCGGTTATTCATGAGCGGACGTTGCTCGAAATCAAACGGATGTTGGTATTTTTCGATTACCCGATCAAAGAGATTGCTTTCGATTTAGGTTTCGACTCGCAGTCGGCACTTAATAAGTTTATTGCTTCAAAAGCCGGTTGCACACCTTCGGAGTTGAAATTTCGGCTGGCGCATATTTATAAGCAATAGGCGCTAATTTATAACGGCCTCCCTATGACGGCAGCCTACCTTTGCCCTTATAAAATTAATTTAAAATTAAATCGATGGGTAAATTGTATGTTGCAGCCGAAACTTATCACGGCTTAGGTTCTTTGGAAGAGCTGAAGAATTTGAAAGGTAAAAAAGCAATTGTTGTATGCGGGAAAAGTTCTGTTCAAAACAACGGAGTGTTAGATCGCGCCTTGTCTTTTCTGAAAGAGGCAGCTATTGAAAGTACTGTATTGAGCGGGGTTGAAGATGATCCTTCTGTTGATACCGTGCTTAAAGGGGCTGAGGCGTTTCGAAAATTCCAGCCCGACTGGGTAATAGGTCTGGGGGGATGTTCATGTATCGATGCCGCAAAGATGATGTGGGTGTTTTATGAATATCCTGAGATGACATTTGAAGAAGCTGCTCAACCTTTCGCAATCCCTGCGCTACGGAATAAAGCCCGGTTTGTGGCAATTCCGACAACCAGCGGTACAGGAACCGAGATGACCGGTCTTGCGGTAATTACCGATACGGTTAAAGGTGTTAAATATCCGGTTGTTTCGTATGAATTGACTCCTGATGTGGCTATTATCGACGGAGATTTGTGTAAAACAATGCCTAAAAACGTAACAGCACATACGGGGCTCGATGCATTGACTCACTGTATAGAAGCTTATGTTTCCAATATCGATGACAATTATGCTGATGTTTTGTCGAAGGGTGGTATGGAGTTGATATTCGCAAATCTGAAGAATGCGGTAGCCAATCCCGGTGATTTGGCGGCGCGTCAGAATATGCATGATGCATCGGCAATGGGTGGTTTTGCATTTACTAATTCATGGTTGGGAATTGCACATTCGCTTGCTCATCAGTTGGGTGGTATGTATCATATTGCTCACGGTTGTGCGAATGCCATTGTTCTGCCAAACGTTATTCGCTTTAATAGTAAAGCAACCGACCGTTACAATGTGCTTGCTAAAGCCTGCGGTTTGAATACGGCTGAAGAACTGGCTCAAAAAATTGAAACACTAAGAGATCAGATTGGTGTTATCGGTTCGGTTTCTGAGGCCGGGGTTGATAAGGCAACCTGGCAGAAAAATCTGGATTATATTGCAACAAATGCCTTGGCTGACCCTTGTACCGGTTTTAATCCCCGTAAACCTACCAAAGAGGAATTGGCACAGATTTATCAAGCTTGCTACGATGGTGTCAAAGTGATTTTTTAAATAATCAGAGTGGTATTTATTTGAAAAGGAAGATCATTTCCGTTGATCTTCCTTTGTTTAAGAATTCCTATATTTTAATACAGCGTACGGAATCCTTCAATACACCGTACGGAATCCTTCCGCGTACCGTACGGAGTTCTCTCGCACACCGTACGGTGTATTGAAGGATTGCGTACGCTGTATTGAAGGATTCCGTACGGTGTGCGGAAGGATTGCGTACGGTGTGCGCAAAAATGACAGGGAAAAATCAAAAAGGGGAGGGCGGTTAAGGAATGTTGGGCTTCCTTTAGTGAATATATGGTTGTTTGAATATTGTTTTTGGGCATCTTGCATAAACTGAGAAAGCCTCTAACTTGCTTTTTGAGCTTGTTAGAGGCTTTCTGCTGTACCCGGAGCGGGACTTGAACCCGCACAACCGCAATGGTCGCAGGATTTTAAGT
>JAVWBH010000111.1:0-8796 GCA_036649595.1 Bacteroidales bacterium | reverse complement strand
TTGACTTTATCTGACGGATCATTCTTAAAATGTAATGCATGCAATCGATTCAGAACGGCGTCTTCATGCGGATTATGCAAAACATGTGTAATAATCGGATCAGAGAGCGGATGCTGATTATAAGAAAGTGAAGTCAATTGATATTGTAAATCGTGCCGGGGCTCAGCAACCCAGGCCGGTACCAAAATAAATGCTATCAGCTCTTTTTTAAGATGCTCCTGCCTCAAATCCTCCAATGCATCGATATACACGTCGATACCTTTATTTTTGTACTCATATCTCCCGGCTGTAGCAATCAGAAAAGCATCCGGCGAAGCAGTATATCCGATCAGTTTTTCTGCCAGGTTCAATAAGGTAGCCCTTGCTCTTTCACGCAAGAGTGTATATTTCTCATTTACAGGAACAAAATCCTTTTCAAATCCATTGGGTGTAACGAAGGGCATCCGCTCTAAAAGCTGATTACTCTCTCGTGCTGTAATATCGCTAACCGTTGTAAAACTGTCAGCTTCGCGAGCAGCTCTTTTTTCAATAGAATGTTTGGACTCCATATTTAGCTCACGAGCCATTTGATCGCCGAAATAACCTTCCAGATAATCGTAAAGAGGCTTATGATTTCCGGCTATTGATCTGCCGATAGAAGTCGCATGAGTAGTAAAAACCGTAACGATTCCGGGCTCTTTCTTTTTTAGATACAACAACCCCATACCGGTGGTCCATTCATTGAACTGTGCCAGTACTTTTTTATTTTTTCCTTCCCAGTAATGATACAGGCTTTGTGCCACCAACGCAGATGCATACGCAAACATAGACGCTTCATCATAATCGCCGTAAGCATGTAGTGAGTCAACCTGAAACCAATCCCACATATCACTGTACAACTGATTTTTACGCGAATAATACGGTTCAAAATCCACTAAAATCACAATCGGTTTTCCCGGAATATTCCATCTGCCCGTACGTATTTTCAATCCTTCCAAACGCGCCTTTACTCTCCATTCCGGCAGAACATCATCCGATTCGATAAAGGTAGGATTCGGAATACCTTTCCAGATATCTGGTCCTATAAAAGCCAAATGATCTCCAAAAATATGTTGCAAAGTACGAGCTTTCGTTGATAATACCGTGTATATTCCTCCCACCAGATTACAAACTTCCCAACTCAACTCAATCAAGTAATCAGGGCTTTTTAGATCCTCTTTCATAAACATTTTTTTAAGAGAAGAACCACATCGGCATCTTCTCAATTAACAAGGATTCTCTCCATCTTAAAGAGAAAATACTCTAAATTCAGATTCAATGCTAAAACGCAAAATTAGCATATTTTAGTTTATTTCAATAAAGGGCTCCGTTTAATTTAAAATAACCCGCTTCAAACGTTGTAGAACAGGGATTATAATAAAAAAAGAATATCCTGTCTGCCAGATTCGACAACCGATATTCTTTTAGAGTATCAGGACTTCTGTTCAATCCTTTTTTTTAGCTCATCATATTCTTCCTGGGTAATATCACCTGTTGCCAATCGTTCTTTAAGAATTTCCAAAGCATTTCGCTCTGACGGATCCCATGCGGTTTTATCTACCCGGTTTACTGGGCCGTTCTTTTTGAAATAAAGCAATATAGCAACGACAATTACACCAAACAACACAAAAAACAGTATGCCCATATGTATATTTCTTTTTAGATGAATAAAAAATCAGCTCTTCTGCTAAGAATAACAAGCTTTCGCTCTCGAAAGTTCATCTCTCCCTTCTAACCATATCTTTCTAAAATTTTACTATATTTGTGTGTTGGATTTTACTATAAACTTAAAACATGATCAGTTATGGCATCCATTAAATTCTTAAAGAAAGAGATTTCCTCTATGGCCGATGAGTTAGCAATGGCTTGTTTGTTATCAAAAGCAGAAATTACTGACACAGACGTACCAAAGGTAAACGCCATCCTGGCCGAAATCTATAATTTCGAAGCTGGTTACCGTGAAAAAGCACACCTGTATGCCCACGGTAAAGACGCAAAAGAGATTCGTAAATACTACAATGCCCTTTATAATGAAATTCAGGAAAAGGCACAAAGCATTGTAGAACAAATCAAAACATTAAATTAATTGCTTATTCCTTTCATAAATTTGTCATCCCAAACGCAGGGAATATTTCGCTTCGTTTCGGATGACATTTTTTCGTAAAGAAATTTACCTCATTCTATATTTATATGCAGCTGAAACAAAAGATCAGTAAATGGCTCCTTAACCTATTTCACTGGGAAGTAATCGTAACCGTTCCGAAACTTGATAAATCTGTTATTTGCGTGGCTCCTCATACCAGCAACTGGGATTTTATAATCGGTAAATTAGGATATACCTCTGTAGGTATGACCGCACATTTCCTGATTAAAAAGGATTGGTTTATTTTCCCGTTCAATCTTATCTTTAAATCAATGGGGGGAATTCCTGTTGAACGGAGTCGTAAAACGCGCTTGGTTGACCAAGTTGTAAAAATGTTTCAGGAGTATCCGGTTTTTAATGTAGCCATTACCCCTGAAGGTACACGCAAACGGAACGAACACTGGAAAAAAGGATTCTATTACATTGCTCTGAAAGCCGGTGTCCCCATCCAACTAGCCTATCTCGATTTTGAACGGAAAGTGATGAGTATTGAAAAAGTATTCATTCCTACCGGTGATGAAAAAGCGGATCTTGCATACATCAATGAATATTTCAAGAATGTAAAGGGGAAATATCCCGATCAGTTTGCCCTGAACAAAATTTAAATCGGTTATTCCAATGAAACAGCTTATTGATATTGAAACCTGGGAGCGAAAAGATAACTTTAAATTTTTCAGTACTTTTCTAAACCCTACTTTTTCAATAACCTCTGAAGTGGAATGCAGCGGTGCTAAAGCCCGGGCAAAAAAAAATAAAGAATCTTTTTTTCTTCATTACCTCTATGCCGTACTTCGGGCGGCAAACGAGATCAAGGAATTCCGGTATCGGATAGAGAAAAAAGGGATTGTTTTGTATGATCAGGTGGATATGCTTACACCTATCAGAATTAGCGAAAACGGGCGATTTGCAGAAGCACTGATCCCATATCACGAAAATTTTGAAACATTCCACCGGGAAGCGAAAAAAATAATCAACTCCCTTTCTGCAGATGCTGAGCCTTATGGGATTGTGACGAATGAAAAAAAAGACCCGGAAGAAAATTTCGGACACATCTTATTGAGTGCCCTGCCGGATCTCTATTTCACTTCCATTACTTCAACCCAACAACATTCGCACGGGTGTAATTTCCCCCTGATGAATGCAGGAAAAGCCATTATACGGGATAACCGGCTGGTAATGCCTTTGGGGATGACGCTTCATCACGGATTTGTAGATGGATATCATATTTCTTTATTTTACAAAAGAGTAGAAGAGCTTTTGAAATGAAAGCTCTTCTATTCTTTTTTCTTTAAAACACATTTACGCACCAACCGCATCGAATTTTAACCCGATCCGTTCTGTTATTCACCGTATCCTACCGTCTGCGACAAAGTGATCATCTCCTGTGCGGAAAGACCTAATTCTTTTGCCAGCATCTCGCGGTCAATCATTGCTCGTATAACACAATTCAAGCCATCCGAAGCACAAAACAAATATACGTTTTGCGCAATAAATCCGGTATTAGCATATACGGCAGCGAGGGACTCTTCTTTATTTTTGCCGGTTACCTTTGCCATATCCGCCACATAAACAAGATTTAGAGGCGCGGATGCAACAAAATCCTGCACACCGGTTACATTACGCAAATCTTTTCGATTGACAAGAATCAATTCATTATGCTTCGCATCATATTTGTAAGTTCCCGAAGACATACATATATATACCGTTATTTCTTGCCGGTCACGTGACGAAGGTGCCGTACGCTTATTTTCGCGATTATATCCCCACGCAGCCCATAGCAAATTCGATAATGTTTGCTCGGAAAGAGACTTTTCGGCTATAAAGTCACGGGCAGACCGACGTTCATTTAAGGCTTCCATCAATGGTTTACCCCCAGTTTTTTCCGGCCCGGGCAACTGAATATTTTGACTACATCCGGAAAAAACCACTCCCGAAAAGAAGAATGTCACAAGCGTTTTCTTTAATAAAATCATATGAGATCTGAATTTTAATTTTTCCAAATATATGGATTTATCAATTTCTATTAAGCAAAACAGGATCTTTCTGAATAATTATTCCATTTCATATCCGGTACTCTTGCCGCCCCTTAAAATTATCCGACACAGATATTCGGGTAATAAAACAGCATATCTGCATCTGAATATCAAACCATTATGTAATAAAAATGTAATAGTACAAAAGACACATATTTCTCAAATGTCAAAGAATAGCGCGTTTTTTGTGTAAAAAAATTTTTATTTTGCCTATTTTACTCCTATTTTGCTTGCTCTTTTTTCAGAAAAGCAGCAAATGTTTAAATTATATAATAATGCGGGAGCTTATGTATTAAAGATTATATTTGCATGGAAAGTTAATCTTATCATATTTTTATTAATGAGTGCTGGAAAATATTTTAGTCATCTGACAAAAGGTCTGATTCTGAGTCAGGCATTTTTGCTAAGTACCAATCTGGCGATTGCACAGGGTCCGGGCAAAAAAATTACAGGAAAAGTTGTAGAAGAATCCGGTGAGCCGATTGTAGGAGCATCCGTAGTTGTAAAAGGAACCCATATCGGGACGGTTACCGATATCGACGGTAATTATACGTTGGAGGTCCCGGAAGGCAAAACTCTGGTTTTTTCGTATATCGGAATGCTTCCCAAAGAGTTATCGGCTGCCCAGGCAAAGGTTGTAGAAATGAGTACCAACAATCAGCAACTGGATGAAGTTGTTGTGGTTGCTTACGGTACCGCCAAGAAGAACACCTTTACCGGAGCGCTGGCTGTAGTAGATAACAATCGTTTGAATACGGCACAGGTATCCAACCTGACTACCGCGCTTCAGGGTGCGGCGGCGGGCGTACAAGTAAGCAGTGCATCCGGACAACCCGGAGCCGAGGCGACAATCCGCGTACGTGGTGTCGGATCTATCAATGCATCAAGTTCTCCGCTATACGTAGTTGATGGGGTTCCTTTCGACGGGGATCTGTCAAGTATCAATCCTTCTGATATCGAATCGATGGTGGTTCTGAAAGATGCGGCATCCGCTGCACTTTACGGATCTCGCGCCGGTAACGGTGTTGTAATGATTACGACAAAGGGCGGAGGTGCAGAAAAAGCTCCTACCGTAAATATACGTGCTACCGCTGGATGGTCGAAGCGAGCTGTAAAACCCGTAGAGTTAATGAGTACAAACGAATGGGTAGAGCTCCGCTGGGAGGCGCTGCGCAATGGGTTTATGGATAATAAGAAGAGCGCTGAAGAAGCAGCTATTCTTGCGTCCGAAGGACTAATCGCCGATATGGGTATCAACCCTTACGGGACAATGTACCCAGAGCCGGTAGGCTTAGATGGTAAACTGAAAGCCGGTCTTTCTCCTCTTTGGAATGATAACTGGCAAGATGAAGTTATCGGTACCGGCGAACGTTACGAGGTAAATGCCAACGTTTCCGGAGGAAGCAAACAAACTCAGTATTTTGTATCAGCCGGACATCTGAACGAAAAAGGGATCACAATGGGATCCGGATTTTCGCGTACTTCGGTAAGAGCCAACATCAACAACCAGACTACTGATTGGATGAAGCTGATGTTGAATATGGGATACTCAAACAGTAAAACCGACTTCAACGATTCTCAGGATAGTAATGTAGGAAATGCGTTTAGCTATGGACAGATGATGCCGTCTTTCTATCCAATATATAAAAGAAATCCGGATACGGGCGAATATTTATATGACAAGGATGGGAAAAAAATCTATGACTTCGGTCCTTATCGTACCAGCTCCTTTGCAACCGATAATCTCATGGCATCTTTGCCTCTTTCAAAAGATCAGAGCAAACGAGACCTGATCTCTATGCGCGGAAGTCTCGAATTTGATTTCGGTAACATGCATGAAAAGATGGAAGTATTAAAGGGGTTAAAGTTTAAAACCTCTTATAGTACGGATATAAACATGCGTAACAACCATCAGTACTCTCCTTCTTTCACCGCCTTATCGTCAGTTGGACCCGACGGACAAAAAGAAGTAATGCAAAATCTGGAAACAACTTCTGCAAGCCGGAGTACTTTAATGACGAGAAGCTACACATTCAATAATATCCTGAATTACTATAAGGAAATTAATGATTCGCATATGATATCCTTAATGGCCGGTCAGGAAATTTATGGATATTACCGTGAATATACAGGTGGCAGCCGCAGCTCCTTCCCTTTACCGGGCATCATGGAGCCAGATGCAGGTTCTGTTGTATCAGGATACTCGGGCTACTCAGACAAGTTCACTTTGGCTGGATTTATGGGTAGAGCAGAATATAATTATGAAGGGAAATATAATATTTCCGGATCTTATCGCCGTGACGGTTCTTCGAAGTTCCACAAAGATAATCGCTGGGGGAATTTCTGGTCGGTCGGAGCAGCCTGGAATATGGCCCGGGAAGAATTTATGCAGGATCTGACCCAGGTAAACCTTATGAAGCTACGTATTAGCTACGGTGCTCAAGGAAACCAGGAGTTATCGGGCTATTATCCATATCAGTCAGTGTATGAGTCTGGCCAGGTAGGCAATGCGCCGGGGCTTTATATCGCTACACAGGCAAACCGTGACCTAACTTGGGAAACCAACCTGAATTTCAACGTCGGGGTGGATTTCGGATTATTTGAAAACCGACTCAGAGGTAGCTTCGAATATTTCCATCGCACATCGAAAGATTTGTTGTACGGAATGAATCTCCCTTCTTCTTCAGGTTATTCTTCTATTCTTTCAAACATCGGAGAAATGAAGAATACAGGTATTGAAATGGATATCAAAGGAACAATCTTCACATCGAAGAACGTTTCATTCGATATGGGAATGAACCTGGCACATTATCGTAACAAAATTACCTCTTTCCCTGTGAAAAAAGGAATTCAGTCAGGCACCAAATTCCTTGTTGAAGGTGGCGATATCTATGGATTCCGATTAGTTGAATGGGCAGGTAATACAATTGCCGGTGAGCCATTATATGACCGTGAAAACGGAAAAGGAGAAATTTATGAAATCTCTAAGAAAGCAACGGGCGGTGAGGCTTCGTGGTATCTTTTTGACGAAAACGGCAAAAAATATAAAACGACACAATACGCTACGGCTTCGGCAAACGACCGCCGCAACATGGGCAGTGCATTACCTAAAGTATATGGCGGGGTGAATATGGATTTAAGAGTTTATGACTTTACCCTTACGGCATTGTTCTCATATAGCCTGGGCGGTAAACTATATGCCGCTGATTATTTAGGAAACTATTCAACAGGATCGTCAAAAGGTCGCCCGTGGGCAAAAGACATGTTAGACCGTTGGACACCGGAAAATCCGGATAGTGAACTGCCGCGCGTTACAACATCCAGTGTTTCTAACAATTTCACGTCTCAGTCTTCACGCCATCTCTATAACGGATCATTCGGCCGCCTGAAAAATCTGGCCGTTACGTACAATGTTCCACAGAAAATAGTGAAATCAATGAAGATGAGCAATGCCTCTGTCTTCTTCCAGGGTGAAAACCTGTTTACTATTTACGGTGTGGAAGGTATCGATCCTGAGTCAGGAGGTCTGAACGGTACAACCAGCTATCGCTATCCGGCTGTTAAGACATTTTCTTTCGGCGTAAATCTTACTTTTTAATCAGAACTTGATTCGTTATAATAAACTATTATACAAATGAAACAGCCATAATTCACCTAAAAGTGAGAAGCCTTGCAAAAGGTATATGAATGGCACATTTGACCTTAGTATTAAAAATTAAATGATATACAAATGAAAAAATATATAGCCGCCCTTGTCATCGCAATCGGATGTACTTCCTGTGATGATTTTTTAACGGTAAATCCGCCTTCAAATGCAACAGATGAATCTGTCGTTCCTGAATATGCAGAGCAAACCTTACAGGCTCTCTATAACGGTTCTTTTTATGCCCTGACCAATTGGTTTAATTCCTATGGTTATCCGGGGTATAGAAGTACCTTACTTACAGTAGACGTCTTAGGGGGTGACATGATCGGTACCGGTGGTATTTACGGAGGTGTCACAACCCAATACAATTTCAAAACCAATGACATATTGGGTACGAATGTCAATATGATCTGGAGTAAATATTACAACTGCATTTCAAACAGCAACAAAGCGATACGCTTTTATGAGTCGTTGAATGCACCATCCAAGAAATCTCAGGCCATGTATGCCCAACTGTTGGCATTACGCTCGATGTGTTACCTGGATATTGTACGCTTATGGCAAAAGCCTTATGCATTGGCGAAAGACCTGCCTGTTTGTCCGAATATGAACGGTATTACGGAAATCGCAACCATTATGCAGGGAGTAGAGCTATCTACCGTAGCGGAGATCTACGATATATTGATTGCGGATCTTCTGAATGCAAAAGATCTTCTGAGCGATCTTAAATACAAAAAAAGCTCTTTTGCAGAAATGGATGAACATGTGGTTTCGATGTTTCTGGCCCGTGCATACCTGACACGCGGAACAACGAAAGACGGAGGTATCAAAGCAGACATGGACGCAGCCATAAAACACGCCTATGATATTCGTAAGTCAAACAGTTATCCGTTAATGGCTCCGGCCGATTTCCAGTCTGGATTCAATGAATCGGCCAACCCCGAATTCATGTGGGG
>JAVWBH010000110.1:0-8918 GCA_036649595.1 Bacteroidales bacterium | reverse complement strand
AAGACAACCTGCTTACTCGCATGACAAAGTGCTTTCGTTAGCTGATATCGCAATGTTTACGGTTGATGGCGAAACACCTCTTAACGAGGTTATGACTGCCGTTAAGCAGAAAGAAAACGGAGCCGTTGCTTCTATCACTACAAAAGCAACAGCAGAAGAACTACGTAACTGGTTTGCGGATGTTTTACCTGATTTTGATCGTGATCGTGTTTATCCTAGCGATATCAAGAAATTGATTACCTGGTATAATATGTTGACTGAAACAGGAAACAATAATTTCGAAATCGAAGCAGAAGAAACTGCAGAAGAATCAGCGGAATAATAAAAGAAAAAATGTAAAAAAGAGATGTAGGAAAATCTATCCTGCATCTCTTTTTTTTATGTATACCAATTCATATAAAGAACCGTTGCGACCGTTCTGAAAAAACAGTAACGGTTATTTTAGGGCAGTTCAATGTTATACTTTTTTCTTCTTTAGAAAATGCTGTATCCATTTCCATCCCTTCATAGCAGCCTTAAAAATCAGAAGCCATTTTCCTGCAGAAGCAAACATATTCCATCCCAGCCCGACTGATTGAAGAAATCCACCATGCAGAAAATCTTCTGCTTGTGTGTGTATCTTCTTTTCGATGTACGCCATCTCAATTACGATTCTGGCTTTTTCGTACCTGATCTCTTTCAGCGAACTGACCTCTTTGATATTATAATTCATTTTCTTCATGGCTTTGACGTCTTTTAAATAATGATCGGTCAAGAATACGAATCATCGGGTTTATCAATAAGCGTTCTTTGAACGTGATTAACAGGTATATTAAAATGAAATAAAGGAGCGCAATTAACAGGAATCCCCACACAAAACTACCCAACCAAGCACCTAATAAATACGCAAGAGCAAAAGATAAACATAATAAAGCAAAGCAACCGAAAAGAATACACGTTAATATGAGTAGCATATTTCCGAGAAACAGGCTCCCTTTTTCGAGTGTGTCTAGCCGGTAATAATCGAGTTTTAGATAGAAGTATCGTTTTACCTCATCAAATAAATGACTGGTTGACTGATTCTGTGATTCCGACATATTCTGATTTTGTTTTTATATTATTTCTGAGAAGGGGTATCTTTCTCGATGAGTTCGTCAACTAAATTATCCAATTGACAGCATTCCAGTTTGATCCCGTGTGATTCTAAAAAATCTTTTAATTTCATTTTGGCCTGATGTCCCGTATCATGAGCAAATTCATATACTTTGTTTCGGGTGTTTTCTCCTTTATCAGGAGCTAACATCAAACCAATGACAGCTCCTGCAACAGCACCGCCGGCAAAAGCAATTAATAAACCTACATTCTTCATCGTTTAATCTATTTAGTTGGTGATTATTTAAACCGGGAATTCTTCGGATCTTCCCGAATTTTCTTCTTGATAACTATTCTGCATTCTTGTTAAAACAAGGTTATTTTTATAGATGAACAAACCGGAATCGCTTTTGTTTTCCTTTTATACTTTTTATTGGGATAATATTGTTTTTCAGGGTGTGTATCCGGCTTTTTCAGTGGTGTATACTTTAGAAATATTATCTTTGTAAATTCCGTTTTTGACTTAAACTTTGATCAGATCTTCTTTTCTGTCAGGTAGCCTGCCAACGAAAAAAGAGATTTCATCGATACATAGTAATTGAATATATTCAGATGAAATCGCCATCACTCACCAAAAGTTGAGATACCTGACAAGGTTACATAAATGGCGCATTTATACTTTAATGTAAAAAATAGATGATATATAAATGAAATCAGAAAATAATATTTTTATAAAAGGGGCGCGTGTTAACAACCTGAAAAATATTGATGTGGAGATTCCGCGCGATCAGCTGGTTGTGATCACCGGGCTGTCTGGCTCGGGAAAATCCTCCCTCGCTTTCGATACGCTTTATGCCGAAGGACAGCGCCGGTATGTCGAATCACTATCGTCTTATGCCCGCCAGTTTTTGGGGCGTATGAGTAAGCCTGAATGTGATTTTATTCATGGTATTCCGCCGGCAATCGCTATTGAGCAAAAGGTAAACACCCGCAATCCGCGTTCGACGGTAGGTACCTCTACCGAAATATATGATTACCTCCGTATGCTATTTGCCCGTATTGGAAAAACCTACTCACCTGTTTCGGGCGATTTGGTAAAGAAAAATACGGCAGAAGACGTGGTTCAAAAAATGTTGTCTTATCCAGAAGGTACCCGTTTTGCCTTGTTGGTAGCCTTGACGGTGCCCGAGGGAAGAACCGTTTCCGCCCAATTGGATGTTTTGTTGAAGTCCGGATTTAACAGGCTGGAAAGAAACGGCGAGTTTCTCCGGATAGAAGATCTTCTTAAAGCAGATCAGATTGATCTGACAGATACTTTTTTGGTAATTGACCGTATGTCTGTAGGACATGATCAGGATGCGATCAGTCGTTTGACAGACTCTGTTGAAACTGCTTTTTATGAAGGCGATAATACCTGCTTTATAAAATTTTACACAAAAGAAGGAGCAGAAATATTCCAGTTCTCAAAACGCTTTGAAGCAGACGGAATCACATTTGCCGAGCCCGGTGATATGATGTTTAGCTTTAACAGTCCGATGGGCGCATGTCCTACCTGCGAAGGTTTCGGAAAGGTATTGGGAATCGATGAAGATCTGGTAATCCCGAATAAAGCTCTTTCTGTGTATGATGATTGCGTGGTATGCTGGAAGGGTGAAAAAATGAGCGAATGGAAAAATCAGCTGATAAAAACAGCCCGTGAGTTCGATTTTCCGATTCATCGGCCTTATTATCAACTGACAGATGCCGAACGGGAGCTTTTATGGAACGGTAACCGTTATTTCGAAGGGATCAATTCCTTTTTTCGCATGTTGACCGAGAATCAATATAAAATACAATATCGTGTGATGCTTGCCCGCTATCGCGGGAAAACCAATTGTCCGGCTTGTAAGGGGACACGTCTGAAACCGGAGGCCCAATATGTAAAAATCAATGGACGGTCGATATCCGATTTGGTTGTGATGCCGATAACCGGATTGAAAGCTTTTTTTGACGAACTGAAACTGGATGCCACGGAAGAAATCATCGGCAAGCGATTGTTAATGGAGATTCGGAGTCGCCTGCAATTTTTACTGGATGTCGGATTGGGCTACCTGACGCTTAACCGATTGTCTGCATCTTTGTCGGGTGGTGAAAGCCAGCGTATTAATCTGGCTACCTCGCTGGGTAGTTCTCTGGTAGGATCTCTTTATATATTGGATGAGCCGAGTATCGGACTTCATTCTCGCGATACCGACCTTTTGATCAAGGTGCTTAAGCAATTAAAAGAGCTTGGTAACACGGTGGTTATCGTAGAGCATGATGAAGAGATTATCAGAGCTGCCGACTACATTATCGATATTGGCCCGGAAGCCGGCCGTCAGGGCGGCGAAGTGGTTTATCAGGGTGATCTGAATAAACTGCAGAAAGCGTCGCGGAGCTATACGGTTCGTTATCTGACAGGAGAAGAGGAAATTGATTTGCCTAAAATGCCCCGAAAATGGAATAACTATATTGCTGTTACGGGTGCGGCTCAGAATAACCTGAAGGGCATTGATGTGAAGTTTCCGCTTCATGTGATGACTGTGGTTACCGGTGTGTCGGGATCGGGTAAATCCAGCCTTATACGGGATATTCTGTATAAAGGCTTAAACCGTTATTACGGAGAAGCCGGTGATGCTCCCGGTAATTTTTTGAAACTCGAGGGTGATTTGAATCTGGCAAAAGGAATCGAATTTGTAGATCAGAATCCGATCGGTAAATCGTCTCGCTCTAATCCGGCTACTTACCTGAAGGCATACGATGAGATACGTAAACTGTTTGCCGAGCAGCAGGCGGCAAAACAGATGGGATTTACGCCCGCTTTTTTCTCGTTTAATGTTGAAGGAGGACGTTGTGAGGAGTGTAAAGGTGAAGGTACGATTACGGTAGAGATGCAGTTTATGGCCGATCTGGTGCTTGAGTGTGAAGCTTGTCATGGCAAGCGATTCCGCTCGGAGATTCTGGATATCGAATATCGCGGCAAAAATATCAGTGATGTGCTTGAGATGACAATTGACCAGGCTATTGAATTTTTTAGCGAAACGCCTCATTCTACAGAAAAGAAAATCGTAAAACGATTGCAGCCGTTACATGATGTCGGACTGGGATATGTAAGGTTGGGCCAATCTTCGTCGACTTTGTCGGGTGGTGAAAACCAACGTGTGAAGCTGGCTTATTTTTTAAGTAATGAATCTCAAAGCTCTACGATTTTTGTTTTTGACGAGCCTACTACCGGACTTCATTTTCATGACATAAAAACATTGCTCAAAGCATTTAACGCATTGATCGATAAAGGACATACCGTAATTATTATTGAGCATAATATGGACGTAATCAAATGTGCGGATCATATCATCGATTTGGGTCCTGAAGGAGGAGACAAAGGCGGCTTTTTGGTTGCAGCCGGCACCCCTGCCGAAGTTGCCGCTTGCGAAGCATCTTATACCGGTCGCTTCCTGAAAGAAAAGCTTACCAATAACGGCCCAGCTCAAAGCTAAACCGAAATCCTGTTTCATGAATTTTACCTCGTTGAAAACTGGTAAAGACAGCAATATTGAAAATATAATTCCCCAGGCCATACCCGAGTTCCGTATACGAAGGTTTGTCTGGGGTAAATAATTGACTCGCGTAAAGCCGCTCCGATAAGATGAAACGAGAAATACGTTTGAATAAATGTAACAAGATATAAGGTGATTCATACATTAAATGAACCTGTGCATATTGTGGAGACGCATAATACCAGCGGCTATCCAGTAAGTTGAATACCCCTCCGATATGGTCATTCCATGTGGCCGGATAGTTGCTTCGTTGAAAATAACGGAAGTCTACAAAATATTCCGATTTCTGATTTAAGAAGCTACCGGCTCCGATGCGATAACTAAAGGCCCGTAATCGCGATAAATTTATTGTTTGATGAATATCCAGTTCGATTTTTCCGAACTCACTGTCTGAACCCAAAATTCCGGCAATACCTTTTGCATACTCCAATGAGAATGTCGGCGTGCAGGTTGGTAGGTATACTTTCCGCATCCCGATTCTGCGATAAGGCTGGCGCAAAGTCCAGGATAGACGCAGATAAGGAACAAAATCGGCATAATCTTTTTTGATGAGCGGTTCCATGCCTTCGGGGGGCGCCGGGACTATGGCATTCTTTTTTCTCACAGGCTTATGCAGATTATAGGTTATCCCTCCATACAGCATTATCCCGTTTGCCAGTTCGAACGAATTTTCGAGCTGGACGCGATAATCGCGATAATAGTCTAATTGCAGATGTGTAAAATCATATTTTGTCGAATCGAGGGCTTCATTGACCTGATCGATGAAAGAAGAACTAAACCCTTTATTCCCGTTCCGGAATGAAAGAGAAAGCTCACCTATCCGTGCCGGATTATACAGCCAGTCTGTGTCAAAGCGGTAAAAAAGCTCCTTTTGCTTGAATCCGAACCCGATTTCAGGACGGATGGCCAGGTATTGATCTTTTTTGAGGTTTTTGGTAAGAAGCAGGCGCTGGCGTATCACGATGCCGTTTCTTTTAGAATAGCCAATCATAGAGGGGTTCAGTACGCCCGAATAGCGCCATTTCAGGTCGTTGGTGCCAAATGACGAGCTGGTGACAAGTATTTCTGATACTTTCCGGTAGTCGATTTTAGGCAGCGTATCAGAATTCGCGATCACGTTATCAATCGAGTCCTGGTAAGACTTCTGGGTATACATGCCCCGTTCATTGCTGGTGAGCAAATAATTCCGTTTCATCTTCCAGAAACTACTGTCGTTAATAATCGCTATCTTCTTGCCGGTTACGGCATAATAGCGGGTAAGGTCGAGCGTTTTGTTTTTCTTTACTTTTTGCGGGTTATGCTCGATTATTACATTTTTGTAAGAAAAAGAACAATGATAATCGCAGACAGAAACATTATTCAGGATGTTGTGTTTTAATCTGATCCATGTTTCGCGGGGCAGCATGAATCGGTCGTAAGTTTTACCAAAATCCGTGCGTAAAGAAAACTGTGCGATATCAAGGTATCCTTCTGCTTCGATTCGCGCAATAATAGGCGAGTTTTTACGGATATAAAGATATCCGCTGATTACTTTCAGGTTTTTTCTTTTGGGTAAAAAACGAATCTTATATAACCACTCGTTGTCTTCCTGTATCAGGCTGTCGAGCCGATATTCGTATATGCCCCGCGAAGCCGCAGATCCGGGCATGATGTATTTGTCATTAAACGACGTCGCGCCGTAGATATTCAGGTTAAGCAGGGGAGAGATGTCCACCAGATTCCGATCCGGCCTTTTATTCGTACTGCGCATGGCAATCGGCGAAATAACAAAATGGTTGGGGGCTTCAAAATGTACATCATTCAATAGTTCGAATACGCATCCTTCTTTTGTCGCTTCAAAAGGAAAGGCCCAGGGGAGCCAGTTGTACAGGAAGTTTTTCTTTTCGATGCGCATATTTCCCTTTATATAGGCTTCTCCGTCAAAATTCTGAACAAAACAGGAAAATGATCCGGCATATCGCATAACTTGCTGCATAATAGAGTCGCCCTTCACTTGTGCCGGTGAATTATGTTTTTCCGTATCAACTGTTTTTGACATTACGGAAAAAGTCAATAAAAAAAAGTACACAAAAAAGCGATAGCGCATATTATGAGACTCAAGGATGATTATAACAGAATAAAAATAAACTAAAAATACCTATTAATAGGGAGATAGATCTGTTTTTTCCCTAAAAAAAGGGATTGTAAAGTCATTAAAAAGAATCTTTCTTTGCAAGAAAAAAATAAAGAATATGGGGATGATGAGAAAAGTCTGGGCTTCGGGCCATAAGTGGATCGGTTTGATAGCGGGTATTTTGCTGACTATAACATGTGCCACCGGCGTTTTGTTGAGCTTCGAAAAGGAAATTATACCTCTTACTATACATAAAATATACTACGCAGCTCCAAATAGTTCGGAACCATTGAAAATGGTATCTTTGCTAACCGAATTACAAAAAGAAGAGAGCGGCAAATCCGTAAAAAGTATTACTTATCCGGCCGACCCTGCCAGAAATCTGGTGGTTAGGTTTGCTGATTCGCCGGATGAAGAGGTGTATGTAGATCCGTATACGGGTAAGGTTGTAGGCTCTTTTATTTATAAGGGAAGCTTCTTTTCTGTTGTACGTGAGCTTCACCGGTTTCTGCTGATGGGTACGACGGGGCGTGTCATTGTCGGGTCTGCCACATTATGCTTTGTGATCATTCTGTTATCCGGTTTATTTTTGCGTTTACCCGTTTCGTTGCGAAAACTGCCCCGGCTTTTCCGGTTTCAGTGGCAGGGTAATGTGTTTCGTAAAACGTATATGTTACATGCCGTATTGGGGATGTATGCTTTTGTTTTTTTGTTGATTATGTCGCTGACCGGGCCTTTTTGGTCATTTAGCTGGTATAATAAGGGATTAAGCTCTCTCTTTGGTATCGGGCAGACAACCAGCAACCGAAAAGCAAATAAAGATGCTGTCGTAAAGGTAAAGCAACTTGCCGCGAGTGATTTTTCTCTTATGTCGGATAAACTTTCGGCTCTTGCTGAAGTTCAGTCAGACTGGAAAGAGATGCGTCTGACTTTTCCGGATATACGCGAGAAGAGTTTCTCGATATCGGTAATACCTATGCGCCAAATTCACGGGCGCCAATCGGATACCTATACCTATGATCTGAAAACCGGTAATCTTGAAAAAGAATCGGTGTTTAAAAACAAACCTTTACAAGAAACGTTCAGAATGTGGGTGTTTGCCGTTCATACCGGTTCGTGGGGCGGATGGTTTGTAAAACTGCTCTATGGAATTGCCGCCTTAATCGGGGCGACTTTGCCTATCACAGGTTATCTGCTCTGGTGGAAGAAAAGAACAATTTCAAAAAGAAAAAAATGATGATACACTATTTCGATAAATGTCCGTTTAACGAGTCTGTGAAAATGACGGATCTGATACAAGCTGATTACCGTTATTTGCTCACCCTCGACCGGTTTCACATTTCTCTGGGCTTCGGAAACAAAACAATCGGAGAGATCTGCAAAGAAAGAGAAGTAGATACCCGTCTTTTTTTACTGGTTGTCAATACATTGGCAGATCCGTCTTATACGGAAGGATTCCCGGTGGATGCGATTCAAGTTCCGGTCTTGGTAGATTTTCTGAAAAAAACCCATGCTTACTTTATTCATTATCGTTTGCCACGCTTGCATGAAATGCTGAAAGAGCTGGTGGCAGGTGCCGATGAGCTGCATAAATCGCTGCTTCTTGAATTTTTTGAGAAATATGAGCAGGAAGTGCGGCGCCATATGGATTTTGAAGACAAGCGGGTATATCCTTATGTTAATGACCGTTATCTTGGCGCTTACGAGGGGAAATACAATATCGATTATTATGAAAAACATCATAACGATATAGAAAAGAAGATCAACGACCTGCGTAATATTATTATTAAATATTTACCGCCATTGCCGGATGTAAACCGGATGAACGATTTGCTTTATGCTCTTTTCCAGGCTGAGGAAGATTTGAATCGCCACACTTTTATCGAAGAGCATCTTTTGTTTCCGGCCGTCAAATATTATGAATCCAAACAACTGAAAAATGCATAACGAGGAAGTCAGAATATGGATTGCAACCCCATCCTATCTATTGCGAAAATCGCTGAGTTTACTGCTGAGGCAAAACGGCAAGAATTTTCGTATACAAGACTCGTCGGATCGTCAACTTCCGCAAGAGTCGATTATTAGCTTTGCTCCGGATATATTGATTCTCGATGGTGGTTTTTTCGCTGATTTTCAGTCGCAAACCGCGCGTGCGTCTC
>JAVWBH010000109.1:0-8976 GCA_036649595.1 Bacteroidales bacterium | reverse complement strand
TCGGACGAAAAGGGAAGCGTATGGATGTATACCAGTTCTATTGAAGCGGTCAATGCAGTCCTCCACGGGTTAAAGGCGCAAAAAGAGGAGGGAAATTCCGCTCTTTATGACAAATATTTTGATCACTATACCAATTTGCTGAACAAACTGTATGACAATGCAGACTACTATAAAGGAACTTACACACTTACGTCTTATGCTCAAACAAAAGAGTGGAGCATATATGGTGTAAACAGAGGTAAAGATAAAGGGGAGGCCGCAGTAGAAGGTATTGAAAATGTATACGATGACCAGCAATGGCTGATACGGGAATTACTTGAATCTTATAAAATAACAAATAATCCTGAATATCTAAAGAAGGCCGAATACCTTACAGAATATGTATTAGACGGCTGGGATTGTACGCTCAACGCTGACGGAAAAGAAAATGGCGGAATTACCTGGGGACCCGGATATACGACCAAACACTCTTGCAGTAACGGTCCGATGGTGAGTCCGTTGGTATGGCTTTCGGAATTATACAAAGGAAAAAATGACGAAATATCATATTTGTATATCGCCGCCGACAATACACGACAAACACAGACTAAGAAAAAAAGCGACTATTATCTGGAGTTTGCCGAAAAAGTTTACAATTACCAGAAAAGCCATTTAATGCGTCCGGACGGGGTATATGATGATATGATGGGAGGTTGCGTACCAAACTGCGATGTTGCTTATGAAACGGTAAATGGGATCAAATACCGAAAAAATACGCGTTTGAACGACCGGGTAGGTCCGGCTATTTCTTATAACAGCGGGACGATGCTGTCTGGCGCAGCAGACTTATACAGAGCGACCGCCAACAATGAATATTTGTCGGATATGAAAAATCTATCGGACGCAAGTTTCCGCTATTTTGCCAAACTGGGAACCTCGAAACCAGGATATTATACATATGATATCAGTGGATTCAACAACTGGTTTAATGGCGTGCTGATGCGCGGATATATTGACGCATCCCAAAATCACAAACCAACTGAAGAATATATCGATACTTTCCAGAATAATCTGGATTATGGATATGATAACTACTTATACAACGGATTTTTACCAACAAACCTTTTAGTGGGCTGGAGTCGTGACAATGGAAATAATAAGGTAGAAGGTATGTTTACGTTTGCTTTCGCTGCAGAATATGCATTATTATCACACTATGATCTAAAAAAAGGTAAATAATTAATGGCCCTTATTATCATGAATAAAATCAATCTGACCAAACGTTACAGCCTGTATATATTGATGACTTTTATTTTTATGAGTATGTCATCTGTATTGTGGGCTCAAAAAAACATTCCTATATCCGGAGTAGTTCTCGACGATATGAAGGAACCGGTTATCGGAGCATCCGTTATTATTAAGAATACAACAACGGGAACCGTAACAGATATAGACGGAAAGTACAAAATTGACGCACCGTCCAACGGGATACTTTGTTTCTCATACGTCGGATATGAAACTAAAGAAGAAAAGATCAATAATCGCACAACGATCAATGTCGCTTTAAACATGTCTAGCCAGATGATCGACGACATTGTCGTTATCGGTTACGGTACGCAAAAGAAAGCCTCATTGACAGGTTCTGTTGCGGGAGTAAAAGGTTCTGACATGGTGCGTACAAAAAATGAAAATCCGCAAAATATGCTTACCGGCCGTATTGCCGGAGTGCGCGTATGGCAGAAAAGTGCCGAGCCGGGGACGTATGCGAATAGCTTCGATATCCGTGGTATGGTCAATCCGGACGGGAAAGGTGGCCCATTGGTAATTATTGATGGGGTTCCTCGCACGGCAGAAGATTTTCAGCGCCTGAATTCAAATGATATCGAAGACGTATCCGTACTTAAAGACGGTGCGGCTGCTATCTACGGATTGCGTGCAGCCAATGGGGTAGTACTCGTTTCTACAAAAAAAGGAAAGGAGGGGCAGACTGAAATTAATTATAACGGATCGTTTACCTTTCAAAAGCCTTCGAATATGCCTACACTGGCTGACCCTTATCAGGCAATGACCTTGTATAACGAGAAGTCAAGAAACAATGTAAATGGCGGTAATGTCGTTTTTACTGAAAAGGACTTTGAAGATTTCCGGAACGGCACACGACGTACAACGGACTGGAACGGATTGCTTTTCTCTGATTTTGCCCCGCAGACACAGCACGACATCAGTTTGGCCGGAGGTACGGAGAAAACAAAATACTTTGTAAGTTTCGGGTATTTCTTTCAGGAAGGTTTTTTTAAATCAGGCGACCTGAATTATAATAAATATAACCTACGCTCAAACATCAGCTCAAAATTAACGAAAGGATTAACTTTTGATCTGAATATCAATGGTGTTGCAGATGAGCGCAACGCACCCTATTCGAGTTCAGTAGACATTATCCGTAATTACTGGCGCCAGGGCGTTTTATTCCCGGCTTATGCCGATCCTGAAAATACCATGCTGAATTATGACGGATTGGATATGGAAGAAAACGCTATCGCCATGATGAACTCGGATGTATCCGGCCATCGGCAGTGGAAGCAAAAGAACTTTCAGTCGTCGGCTTCCTTGACGCTGGATTTTGGAGATATTTTGCCGGTTATGAAAGGACTTACAGCCAAAGGGTTATTCAATTTTGATTATCGCCGGGATGATAATGAGGCTTTCCGAAAAGAGTATTACCAATATGCTTTTGATCCGAAAACGGGGATCTATAATCAGAAGCTGTTCAATTTGAGTTCTCCCAACCGACTTCTTCAACAATCATTCGAAAAGCAACAGCTACTCGGACAATTTACCCTTAACTATAACCGTACATTTAATGACAAGCATAATGTTGGCGGACTGATTGGTTGGGAGATGCAAAAAAACGACGGAAATAACTATTACGCACAGCGTGATCTGGCATTCGGTATTCCTTATTTATTTGCCGGAGTAGATAAAAATCAGGTTGGTGGAATGTTTACCGGCGAAAACGACCTATATGAATTAGCATCCGAATCGTTTATCGGTCGTCTCAACTATGCATACGACTCGAGATATCTGATTGAAGCTCAGTTCCGTTATGACGGATCATCTAAGTTCGCTAAAGGGAATCAGTGGGGATTCTTTCCTTCAGTATCAGCGGGATGGCGTATTTCAGAAGAACCCTTCTTCCGGTCAGCAAACGGGTTGTCTTTTATCAATCAGCTGAAGCTTCGTGCCAGCTACGGGGTAATGGGTGATGACGGACTTATTAATTATGAATGGTTAATGGGATATAAATATCCTTCATCAAACAGCAACTGGGAAAACGGATATTATAACCAGTATGCACCAGGGTATATTTTCGGAGACCAGTTTATTTTTGGAGTTGACCCGCTTCCGTTGCCTAATCAGAAACTCTCTTGGGCTACCTCAAAGACATTTGATGTGGGCTTTGATTTTGAAGCATGGAATGGTTTATTCGGGATGTCATTCGATTATTTCAACAGACACAGATCGGGTTTGTTTGAAAGAAGAAAGGGCGAATTCCCAACCGTAGTAGGATCGACTGCCCCGCTTGAAAATCTGGATAGCGACCGTCAGATCGGTTTGGATCTGGAGCTTTCTCACCGGAATCGAATTGCAGATTTCAGCTACAATGTAAAAGGGATTGCAACCATCACCCGACGTAAACATTTAAAAGCATATAATAAAGGGCCTTATGCCAACTCGTATGACCAATGGCGCAATAACAATCTGTCAAACAGATATCAGGGTGTACAGTTCGGATATGAATCTGCGGGACGTTATGAGAATTGGAATGATATCTGGAGTTATCCGGTCTATAAAGAAAAGGATCTGCTACCGGGAGATTATAAATATGTTGACTGGAACGGAGACGGAGAAATCAACGGTCAAGATGAGCATCCGTTCGCATTCGACCAGTCGCCATGGATGAATTACAGTTTGAGCTTCGACGGCACATATAAGAATTTTGATATGAGCTTCTTATTCCAGGGATCGGCTCTGGGGTCTATGCAATATCAGGAGCCTCTGTACGCAATCTGGGGTAAAAACGGAGGTGGTACGCTCAAGCAGTTCTGGGATCGCTGGCATACAGTTGACCCGAATGCGGATCCGTATGATCCGGCAACAGAATGGAAAGAAGGATATTATGCCTTTACCGGCCATTCGCCTATCAGCAATTCAGAATTCAACCGCGTAAGCACTGCGTATCTCCGCTTAAAGAGTATTGAATTAGGATATACATTGCCGAAACTAAACGCAATGAAAACAATGAGACTGCGCGTATTTGCAAATGCGTATAATGTATTTACCATTACGGGTGTAAAATTCGTCGACCCGGAACATCCGGACGACGACCTGGGCCGTATGTATCCGCTAAACAGAACATTCACTCTGGGACTACAACTTACGCTCTAATAACTGGTTGAAAAACTAAAAATCTAACTTATGAGACGATTAAAAAAGACATTCATATATACCATACTCAGCGCATGTTTAACGACCTCCTGTATGGATTTGGATATTCCCGCTAAAAATATCATTACCGGCGAAGATCTTTTGTCAAATGCAGCAGGGATGGAGATTTATCTGGCCCGTATGTATAGCCAAATGCCATTCGAAGATTTTAAATACATGGCCGAATGGGGTATTGAATACAATGGCTGGCTGGCAAGCATGGGTATCGAAGGTACAGGCGAAGCCCTTAACCGCGATGGCATCTGCCGGGCATTTACAGGCGAACGTACTCCTTATTGGGAAAAGGCATTTACATTGCTTCGCGATGCGAATTACCTGATTGAAACCTTACCGCAATTCGGGGCAAACTATCCGGAAGTTACGTATAACCATTATCTGGGAGAAGCTTATTTTGTACGGGCTACTGTATTCTATGCAATGGCCAGACGCTTTGGCGGAATTCCGTTGGTAACGCGGGTACTTCAATATCCGGCGACGATAGATCAGCTGGAGGTGCCCCGGTCTTCAGAAGAGGAGACCTGGAATCAGATCCTGGCAGATTTTGATCAGGCAGCAAGTTTATTGCAGAAAACAAGTATAAAAACAGGATATGCAAATAAGTATGTAGCCCTGGCTTTCAAATCACAGGCTATGCTATACGCCGGTTCTGTGGCAAAATACAATGAAACAGTGCCCGGACGACTTACCGGATTAGGGAAGAAAACGGGGGTTCGCGTAATCGGATTTGATGAAAAAACATGGAAAACAGCTTCCGTTAAATATTTTAAAGAAGCTTATGCTGCCGCCCGCGAAGTGATGAAAGATGGCGGATATTCTCTTTACCGCAAAAAATGGGCTCCAAATAATCCGGAAGCCCAATACCAAAACATGGTGGATATGTTCAGCGACCTGAGCAGCCCAGAGAATATTTATGTGAAACAATATCTGGGAACAACCAGTACACACAGTTACGATGCATACAGTGCTCCTTTTATTTTCAGATCGCCACTTGCATCGGGAACTTGCCCGACACTCGATTTCATCGAATTATACGATGGCTTCGATCGTTATCCAAACGGGACAATTAAGCTGACAACCGGAAATTCAAACACAACAGGCAATTACCTGATGTATGATTCGCCGATGGATTTATTCAAGAATGCAGAACCCCGTTTGCGGTCATATGTCATTTTCCCGGGCGACCAGTTTAAAGGAAAAAACATAGAGATTCGTGCTGGAATCTATACAGGTAACACTCCTGTTAAACCATTCTTCAATGATTACTCATATGCATCGGCTGATACCCGTTATCAACAGTTGGATCTGTATACCCAGAAACCAAAACAGTTATATATGAGTCCGCGAGAAGGTAGCGGACAAGAATTGGTTGTGATCAATGGAGATACAATACCTGCAGCGGGGGCTAACGGTCCGTTTTTTGATAACGGAGAAGGATGTATCTCCGGTTTATACGGTCGTAAATGGCTGAATCCGGATCCGTCTTTTATTGCTCGCGAAGGGAATTCGAACCAGCCTTTTATTCTGATGCGCTATGCAGAAGTATTATTGAATGCAGCAGAAGCAGCTATGGAACTTTCAATGGAAGGTGTATCGGCACCCGACGGTTCAGATCTGATTCAGACAGCAACAGATGCCATTAATGAAATTCGTGAAAGAGCCGGGGCTAATTTACTTACTGAAAATTTAGCTCCAACGATCGAAGGACGTAATATCGTTCGTAAAGAACGGCGTAAAGAGCTCGCCCTGGAACATAAAACCAAATGGGATATCAGACGCTGGCGCGTATGCCATTACGAACAACGGGATGGTTTTTGGGGAGAAGAGAGAGACAAAACGTTATTCAGCAACAGTTCCCGTTACCGATTCAGAGGTTTATATCCTTTCTACTCGGTAGCTGAGAATAAATATTTCTTTGACGGCCGTTTCCAATGGGTTGCCTTGAAAACATTTGAATACAATGTTCTTGACTATTATTTCGAGATTCCGGGTGACGAAGTAGCCAAAAGTCCGGTTATTGATCAGCAACCAAACAGATAATAGAAAGTACATTTTAAAAACAGATCAATATGAAAAGAATAAAATATTTCAGTTTGTTGTGTGTATTGCTTGCATTCGGTTCTTGTGAATTGTTCGAAATGGATAATTACGAGGCCCCCGGCGAGACCTTAAAAGGAAGAGTTATTGATGTAGCCACCGGGAAACCGGTACTTACCGATCAGGGAAGTGAAGGGATTCGGGTACGTCTTACCGAACTAAGTTGGGGGTCGAATGTTCAGCATAATCCAGACTTCAACTGTATGTCGGATGGAACGTTCCAGCATACTAAGTTATTCAAAGGACATTATCATGTACGGGTTGACGGACCCTTCATTCCGTTAATCCGGGAAGATGAACGCGGGGTACCTTTGGCCGATGAAACAAAAGAAGTAAAGATTAAGAATGTAACCAATGTACAGTTTGAGGTACAGCCGTTTTTAAATGTAGAATTTGTTGGCCATCCAATGGTGAGTAACGGAAAAATAACAGCGAAAGTCCGCGTTACAAGAGGTGTTTCGGAAGAAGAATTCCGTAATAAAATTCAGCCGATGGGAGGATATAAAGAATCTTTCCAGAACATAACAGATATACAGTTTTTTGTGAGCTATTCTTCTTCGGTAGGTTATCGCGCCCGTGATGAGAGATGGTCAAATAAAATAGAATATTCGGGTTCCTCTTTTAACCCTCTTCTGGGAGAACCTATCACTATTAAATCGATAGGAAACATTCCGTCGGGAAGAAAGGTTTTTGTCAGAGCGGCAGCCCGTATCAACTACGATACTCCGGTTGGTAGCGGTACAAGACGATGGAACTATAGTGCTCCTATGGAGATTCTGATTCCCTGATTTTAATAAAACTCAGTATCTGCTTTAGGAGCGGATACTGAGTAATCTCTTTTTTTCTGAATCAACTAAAATACTCTTATTATGGATAATAAGATACTTGCTTTATGCCTATTCGGATTCGCAGCATGCGCGACTCAAAATGCTGATAAAAAGCAGAATAATGTAAAAACTACTTTTCAAACCTCCCGGGAATGGCGCCCGACGATCGATAACCGGGCAGATGCCGTCATGGTTTACGGAGTAGGCGGAAACCCGTCGGACAAATCGGAAAGAATATCATTCGAAGACCGTGTAAAATCATGGAAAGAAAGAGGTTACACAATCCATTTTATGACCGGAATTGCCTGGGGTGAATATCAGGATTATTTTACCGGCAAATGGGATGGGAAAATGCATCTTGACGAAGGTCAGGTTCAACAAAACGGAGATACGATCTGGCATGGCCATATGGTTCCTTACATCGTTCCGTCTGATAACTTTCTGAAATATCTAAAAGAGTGCCATGTGAAAAGGGTAATCGACGCGGGTATTGATGCTATTTTCATGGAAGAGCCTGAATTCTGGGCCCGTGCAGGATATAGCGAATCCTTCAAAAATGAATGGAAAAAGTTTTATGGCTTCGATTGGAGACCTCAGCATGAATCGCCCGAAAACACATATCTGGCGAGTAAATTGAAGTATCATCTTTATTATAATGCCCTTAACGAAGTATTTACATATGCCAAGGAATATGGCAAAAGTAAAGGGGTCGATGTAAAATGCTATGTACCGACTCATTCTCTGGTCAATTATTCTCAATGGATGATTGTTAGCCCCGAGGCTAGTCTGGCATCCCTGCCTTGCGTAGACGGTTATATTGCACAAGTATGGACGGGGACTTCCCGCGAACCGAATTATTTCAACGGGAAGATGAAAGAACGGGTATTCGAAACAGCTTTCCTTGAATATGGATCGATGGAATCAATGACAGCCCCTACCGGCCGCAAAATGTTCTTCCTGACCGATCCGATTGAGGACTGGCCGCGAGACTGGGCCGATTATAAGAAAAATTATCAGGCGACATTCACCGCTCAACTTTTATATCCGCAAATCTCAGACTATGAGGTAATGCCTTGGCCGGAGAGGGTTTATGAAGGTTTATACAGGACGAGCAAAGACAGCGAAACGAAAGAGCGCATCCCGAAAGATTATGCTACGCAAATGCAAATCATGATCAATGC
Organism: Bacteroidales bacterium; assembly: GCA_036649595.1. Lineage (GTDB taxonomy): Bacteria > Bacteroidota > Bacteroidia > Bacteroidales > JAUNSR01 > JAUNSR01. The sequence continues at coordinate 389 of JAVWBH010000109.1, read as the reverse complement.
TTTAAATCATGTACCACATTCGGATTCGAAAGTTACCGGTTCTGCCGGAATCAGCGTATTAATGGCAAATTCGCTCATGTTTCAGAGATATCCGACCCATGCCGGTTACGATGACCCGCAATTAGCGAATTTCTATGGACTGGCTCTTCCGTTCTTAAAAAGGGGGGTTCCGGTGAAAACCGTACATCTTGAAAATATCGGCTATAAAGAGGCCCTTATCAATACGAAAGTATTGCTGATGACTTATTCAAATATGAAACCGCTTTCACCGAAAGCACATTCCGACTTGGCAGAATGGGTAAAACAAGGAGGTGTACTGGTATTTAACGGACGCGACGATGACCCTTTCCAGACAGTACAAGAATGGTGGAATACAGGAGAAAATGCGT